>CAJWOI010000280.1 GCA_913044255.1 uncultured Alphaproteobacteria bacterium | reverse complement strand
GGCAAACCCACCCAGAATGCCTTTGTTGAGTCTTTTAACGGAAAGTTCCGGGATACCTGCCTGAACCAGCACTGGTTTGTCGATTTAGCTGATGCACGGCAGGCCATAGATGCCTGCAGAGCCCATTACAACGAGATCCGGCCACACAGTGCGCTGAATTACCAGCCCGCGGCTGTGTTCGCCAGAAAGGCGGCCTGATATGATCAATTTCCCTCAGCGGAATTGGACTGACTATGGGGGGAAGGTCAGTTATATTCAATATGATTGTTTTAGTGACGCTCGATGAGCACTAGTTGTGCCCAGACATAAAGATATCGATGTCCGTATCGTTCCCCCAAGAATGAAGGATGGGTTAGTTTTGTTTGGGGCGGGAGATTGGAGGGCGCTCTTAAAGCAGGCGAAAGAAAATAGCATATCCCGAGCTCGGGTGTGCGCTCACATGGATAATCAGTCAGTTGTACAAGAAATGCTTATTGCATTTGTGAAGGGTTCATATGTTCACCCACATCGGCACCTCGACAAGTCTGAGTCATTTCACGTAATCGAAGGAGAGCTTTCAGTGATATTTTTTGATGAGAAAGGGGGAGAGACAGACAGAGTGGCGTTGTCCGCCTTCGATCCCGAGAAGCCCTTTTTTTTTCGGGGAGAGCGAGAAGATTGGCATACAGTACTTATTGAATCTGAATACGCGTTTATCCATGAGACAACGACAGGGCCGTATGAAGATGATGATCACCTTCTCGCGCCGTGGGCACCGGCCGAAGGTGATTCCCAGCAGATTGACGAATTTCTTGCAAAACTAAGGCAGTCGCCGTGAAGATCGCTTTCGTTTCGGGCAATTTCAATGTGCTTCATCCAGGGCATCTGCGCTTGTTGCGTTTTGCGAAGGAGGTAAGCGAGAAACTTATTGTTGGTGTTTGGTCAGACCGAAGTGCAGGTAAAGATTCCCACATACCGGAAGACTTGCGTCTGGAGGGGATAAAAAGCAATGGTTGGGTAGATGAAGCATTCCTTCTTGACGAATCTATTGAAGAGGCAATTAGAAAATTAAGGCCGGATATTGTGGTGAAGGGCAAAGAGCACGAAAAAAGTGTTAACCCAGAAACTGCGGTGTTGGCGGAGTATGGCGGTAAGTTACTTTTCAGCTCTGGTGAGGTCGCGTTCTCTTCATTGGATTTGATTAAAAAACATATTCGAGAGGTAGATCATTATTCGATTGATTTCCCTACTGAGTTTGCGAGCCGACACAATGTTTCCAGAGAGAGGTTGCTAGATATATTGAGCAAGATTGATGGTATCCACGTGGCAGTAGTGGGGGATTTAATCGTAGATGAGTATGTCACCTGCGAACCTCTTGGGATGTCCCAGGAAGATGCATCGATCGTTGTTACGCCAATAGACAGTCAGAAATTTCTTGGGGGGGCAGGCATCGTAGCAGCTCACGCAAGTAGCTTAGGGGCGCAGGTGAAGTTTTTTAGCGTGGCTGGAGATGATGTAGTCGGCGACTTTGCGACTTCAAAGTTGGAGGCGAGTGGGGTCGCACCTTCAGTTTATATAGATTCGGCACGGCCGACGACTCTAAAGCAACGCTTCCGGGCAGATGAGAAGACACTGTTGCGGGTTAGTCACCTACACCAGGGAAGTATTGGTTCGGGCTTACAGCGAATAATTGATCAGGAAGTTTGTCGAAGCTTGCCTGATACCCAGGTGCTTTTATTCTCAGACTTTAATTATGGTTGTTTGCCTCAGGAGCTTGTAACTAAACTGATCGAGGTCGGGCAGAAAAATAACGTTTATATGGCGGCGGATAGTCAAAGTTCTTCACAATTTGGAAATGTCGCTCGATTCCATGATATGCATCTGTTGACTCCTACAGAAAGGGAGGCACGACTTAGCCTAAGGAATCAAGAAGATGGCCTAGTTGTATTGGGAGAGAAACTCTCAAAACAGGCCAATGCGGCGCATCTTTTCTTAAAACTGGGCTCAGAGGGCATGCTATTGCATGCCCGAGATAATAGTAACAAAAAGCAAACCGACAGAATTCCTGCCTTAAACCCCCACCCCAGGGATGTGGCGGGTGCTGGAGACTCGCTGCTGGTTTTAAGTATGTTGGCCATTTCTGTAGGAGCAAATGCCTGGGAGGCGGCGTGCCTTGGTAGTCTGGCTGCCGCAATTCAGGTGAGTCGTATAGGCAATACGCCTCTTCGCCTAGACGAGCTGCAGCGCGAGCTTGCCTAATGAAGGCGATTCTGCTCGCTGCCGGTTTAGGTGCCCGGTTGCGCCCACTGACTAACAAAATTCCCAAATGTCTGGTTCCGATCAAAGGCAAGCCGTTACTTGAAATCTGGTTGGACCGCTTGAGTGAATCTGGAATTGGGCCTTTTTTGATCAATGTGCACCACCTAAAAGAACAGGTAATTGATTTTGTAACGGAAAGTCGTTATCGATCTTCAGTAGAGGTCGTTGAGGAGTCGACTCTTCTTGGAACGGCCGGCACGCTTTTTTCCAATCGGGGGTTCTTTGAGGACGCCGATGGCATGTTGATTCATGCAGACAATTACTGCCTAGCCGATTTTAAAGAGTTCATGCAAGCTCATTACAATCGCATAGAAGGCTGCCTCATGACGATGATGACCTTTGAGACTGATTACCCTCAGTCCTGCGGTGTGGTTGAGGTAGATTCGCAAGGAGTCGTGATTGGATTTCACGAGAAAGTATCTAACCCGCCAACGACGATAGCGAATGCTGCCGTTTATATTTTTTCTAGGGAGATGTTGGCCAGTTTTCCAGAGGCATCCGATTTGAGCACCCAAGTACTGCCAAAATATGTCGGCAAAATTCAGACTTATCATACGGCAGAAACGCTAATTGATATCGGTACCGCTGAGACCTATCAACAAGCGTGTCTGCTAGCATCCTCCGTTGAATCGAAGGGGAACTTCACTAACCGCGAAGGTTAGGCTGTCGGCCGCCATTTCAACTTCACTCTTTGTGGCTCCTCTATCGTGAGTATTTCTGTTGGCTTATTGGTTAAAGCGGAAGCGCAAGTGACAAGATCTCGTTGAACTCTGCGTAGGCCGTCGGGCTCAAGCGATGCAGCATGATCGGTTCCTTTCCAGGTTCGATCCAATGTGAAATGTCGCTCGATATAGTCGGCTCCCAGGGTGAAAGCTGCGATGTCCAGAGCGATACCATTGTGATGGCCAGAGTAGCCGATAGCTGATACTTCTTCGCCGTAATTTTTTTTCAACCGGGTTATTTCAAATAGGCAGGCTTCCGTTGGTTCTATGGGGTAACCAGATGTGCAGGCATAGAGAACTAAGTCCTTGATTCGTCCAGCGTCGTGAAACAACGTGAGAATTTCAGTCTCCTCAAGGTGTGTTGTCATGCCCAGGGAGACGTGTATCTGACCGGGGAATTCTTCACATGCTAAGCGAAGAAGTTCAATGTGGGTGTTGGTCGCCGATGGAATCTTAATGTAATCAGGATTAAGACTGATTATCTCTTCAAGACTGGGGATATCCCAAACCGAAGTGGAGTAGGTCACACCATGTTGATCACAGAATGCCTTTAGTTCCCGGTGCTGATTCAAGGAGAATTCTAGATTTTCCCGGTGTTCTCCATAGGTTGTTCCATAGGAATTCTGTGGTACTGGGTGTGGGGCGTTATATCGGCCACCAGGGAGGAGTGTTTTGTTGTCGCGCTTTTGGAACTTGATGTGGTGCACGTCGCAGAAATTGACCGCGGTGGTGATAAATTCCTTTGCGATTTCAATATCGCCTTTATGATTGCACCCAACTTCGGCAATTAATGTGGGCAGGGTTCGTTTATTCATAATTCTCTTTACAAGGCTGTCCAGCCGCCGTCGATTATAAGGTTTGCGCCGGTCATATAGGACGATGCTGTGCTGGAAAGAAATACAACAGCAGCCCCATATTCGTCCGGGTTCGCCATGCGCCCCAGTATTGTGCGGGCAGAGTACCGCTCGGCAAATCCTGGATCGTGATCGTTAAACGCGCCACCGGGTGAAAGACTGTTTGCACGTATACCAGTATCCCGGTAAAAAGCCGCTAGTGCGCGAGTAAATCCCAGAACTCCTGCTTTTGTTACAGAATAATCAAGGGGCTTGAAAAATTGATGCTTGCCGACATTTTCGTAAATTCTTTGATCAGGGCCTGTTAGACCATAGGTTGATGAAATATTTATGATGGAGCAATCAGCGTCAGGACGATCCTCGATATGTTTACATACAGCTTGAGTTACCAAGAACATGCCCGTCAAATTAACATCAAGAGATCGTCGCCAATTCTCAACAGAATAGGTTGAAAAAGCGCTAGGGTTTTGGTTTCGCCAATTACCGTC
>CAJWOI010000279.1 GCA_913044255.1 uncultured Alphaproteobacteria bacterium | reverse complement strand
CGTCAATCGGCTCTCCAGTCAGCATCATCCGCATGGCCAATCCTTTGCCACCGACACGAGTCGGCCTCTGTGTTGCACCATCACCAGGAAGAATGCCTAAATTGATTTCGGGCTGGCCAAATTGAGAATCCTCAGCAGCCACCACGAAATCCGTTAACATGGCAAGTTCATGACCGCCACCAAACGCAAACCCTTCCACAGCTGCAACCATAGGTTTCGGGAAGTCTTCGATAGTCCCCCAGTTACGCCGACGCTCTGAATTATCGATCGCCTCTATACCTTGTGCCTCCATTTCGGAGATATCAGCGCCGGCCGAAAAAACACCCCCGGCACCTGTCAACACGCAACACCGCACGTCGTCCGAATTCCTGGCACGTCCTGTTGCATCTGCAAGTGCAGCTATCAAGGAGTTACTCAAGGCATTGCGCTTACCTGGGCGGTTAAGAGTAAACTGCGTCACCCCAGGACGGGGCATCGTTTCAAGTATCAGGTCGGTCACGATATTTCCCCTTGCTATCTGGTCCCAGCCGATGAAATTTCCTCAGCCAGGACCTCCAATGCCATGCGCAAAAGGCGCTTCGATGCCTCACGAGTCATAAATCCGGCGTGTGCCGTGAGCGTAACGTTTTCGAGGACCGTTAGCGGGTGTCCGAAGGCAATAGGTTCTTCAGCAAATACATCTAGAGCCGCATGGGAGATACGCTGCGCCTTCAGAGCCGCAACGAGTGCGGGTTCGTCAACCAAACCGCCACGCGCAGTATTTATCAAAATTGAATTTTTACGCAGGAGTGCCAATCGGCGCGCATCTAGCAAGCCTTTCGTTTCGTGAGTAAGAGCGAGATGGAGGGTCACGACATCAGCAGAAGTAATTACTTCATCGAGCGGAAGTTCCTCACACGGCAGGCTATCTATGACCCCACTTCTATTCCACGCCACAACTTTCATTCCGAGCGCTGATCCAATTCTAACCGTTTCCGAGCCAATGCCCCCGGTCCCGATGACCCCCAGTGTTTTGCCAGAAAATTCTATGGAGTCCAGCGTCTGCCACTTGCCGCGACGGATAGCGCGATCCATCTCTGCGATCTTTCGCCCGGCCGCAAACATCAGGGCAATAGCATGCTCAGCTACACTCCGATCTCCGTAGCCCCTAATTGTGCGAACTCCGATCCCTAGTCGCTCGGCGGCTCCCAGATCGATATAACTTGATGCTCCCGTGCCCATAAAAATAATCGACTTTAATTTTTTGCACGAGGCTAACAATTCGGCGTCCAACTCCGTATGGTCATTCATCGCGAATCGGCAATTGTGCAACAATTTCATGACTTTTTGGCGCGGTGGATCACCTGTATGTAGCTGTAAATTAGGAACAATTATCTGAAGATCGGCAGTATATAGATCGACTAGGAATACGGGACAATCGATAAACTTTACGGTCATAATCACGTAGTCCTAATCGAGATAATAAATCTTTCAAACTCGAGTTAACATTAGGCCAAATATCTTTTCAGATTGAAACAAGCGTGTTTGTGGGATTTATTATAGTGAATATCGCCAGCATTCACTAAAATACGGGAACGTTTGTACCCATTCGATTCTTAGGTAATCATGAGCAATCAAAGCAAAGACTCTCTTGGAGAGAAAACTGTAAAATCCGACTCAGAGTGGCGGGCACAACTAACTTCGGAACAATACGAAGTAACCCGAAACCATGGCACCGAACCAGCCTTTAGTGGGACTTACTGGAATACCAAAACATCGGGCACATATGAATGTATTTGCTGTACGGAGGATTTATTTAGCTCCGATGAAAAATATGACTCCAGCACAGGGTGGCCAAGTTTCTGGACGCCGATTTCCCACAACCTCATCACAACTCGTGTGGATAATAGCTATGGCATGATGCGCACAGAGGTCCTCTGTGCTCAATGCGACGCCCATCTAGGCCATGTTTTCGAAGATGGCCCCCCGCCTAGTGGATTGCGCTACTGCCTAAATTCCGCGTCTCTCCGATTGAAGGCCAAACCGTAAATAATTTGTTTAAAAATGAATGAATCAACCTGACGGTTCTTTGAACTATCGAGTAGAGGAACTCGTGCGTACATTTGGAATCAGAATATAGTCAACACTCTCTCGGTAACGACCTGCACGCAGTTATTTATGAGCACCCGAATCAGATTTAAATACCTTCCGGTATTTCGTGAGCTCGACCGTGAAGTTTGATTAACTGAGCAAGATTTGGATCTCGCTCCGCGACTCGCGCATGATGCACACGTAAAGCGTTGGTGAAAGCACCCTCACAGCCAAGTTCCGCGTCAGCAAGATTGATCATCATACTATTGGGCCAGTTCTTTGGCCGGATAGAATTCACGGCCTCAAACGCTCTGGCCTCCTGGCCTGGATTGTTTGCTACCATAAGAATTGCCGCGGCTGCCGTCGACCGCGACACACCAGCGTGACAATGAACAAGTAAATGCTGGGCCCCTAACTCAGTAAGACTACGGCCCCACGTTACCAATTTCCCTATATCATTGCTGCCAGGGTGACTATGGCCAGGCTGAGCAAAAGTAACGTCGTTAAAGCGCAGTATTAGGCGATTTTGCGCTGGCAAATGTGCCAACTCATGGGGATCCGGCCAGTCCGGATCCAAAATGGAAATTGCGTGACTAACGTCAGAATGCATAAATTCTACGAGCTCGTTCAACCCGCAAATAGACACCCGAAATGGTAACATGGGACCAATATGTATGAATAAATGTGAGTAGTTTCGTAAATATACACTCTTGGACTCAACATGTGTGAACAAACACCAGAATTTCAATGTTCTGCCAGAAACTAACTCACGTGTTGGTAAATGCAAAAATAAGGAGCAAAACATGACAACGGAAGCATATGATAAAGGTCTGGAAATTCGGCGCGCTGTACTGGGCGCCGACTATGTTGATAAAGCGATATCGTCCGCGGATGACTTCAACCAACCCATGCAGGAGTTAGTTACTGAGTATTGCTGGGGATCAGTATGGGGTCGGTCGGGATTGCCACGCAAAACCCGGAGTCTTCTCAACCTAGCTATGCTTTCGGCTCTCAACCGCCCCCACGAACTAAAACTCCATCTTCGGGGCGCACTCACCAACGGTGTGACACAAGACGAAATACGAGAAGTATTTTTACAGGTCGCTATTTATTGCGGAGTTCCCGCGGCGATAGACGCATTCAGAACGGCCCGCGACATATTTTCCGAACTAGATTCTAACTAGGAATTAAACTCAGGGTGTCCCGAGTATGAACAAACATGAAGAATTTATAGTGTACGCAATTCGTTACGCACATCACGGCGGAAGACATGCAAACGAAATGTTCATCGGTGGAGACCCGCATGAAGGACCGATGGCGCTTGATTACTTTGTTTGGGCGGCGATTGGCCCAGAACACATTTACGTGATCGACACTGGGTTCAACAAGGAAGTCGCTCAACGCCGCCAACGAGAGCTTCTACGCACACCCGCAGAAGGACTGGCGCTCGTTGGCATCGATGCCACCGCTGTCCAGGACGTAATTTTAACTCATCTTCATTATGATCATGTCGGTAATTTCGACATGTTCCCCAATGCAACCCTGCATGTGCAAGACAAAGAGATGGCATATGCGACCGGCCGATACATGCGCGAACCGCCCTTCAGTGGAGCTTATGAGATTGAAGATGTGACGGGACTCGTGAGGGAAGTATACGGTGGGCGCGTTGAGTTTCATGATGGCGATGCCGTTTTATCGCCTGGAATCAGTGTGCATTTTATCGGCGGGCATACCATGGGAATGCAGTGTGTACGTTTGCTGACTCAGAGAGGGTGGCTGGTTTTGGCATCCGATGCCAGCCACCTATACGCAAACATGGATGAGATAAAGCCGTTTCCGATTGTATTCGATGTAGGCCAGATGACTAACGGATATCGCACTATGCGCGCACTTGCAGATTCAATGGACCACATTATTCCGGGTCACGATCCGCTGGTGATGGAAAGATACGCACCACCGGAAGATAAACTTAAGGGCATCGTTGTGCGGTTAGACGTGCCCCCTCAGTAAACAAAATGTGAGAAGGAAAACCAATTTCCTGCGCCGGACGTTGGTGGCATACTCCGTCCCTAGAATGGAGACACTGTCTGCCGAATGGAGGACTTAAACGTGGCGACGGGAAATACAAAATTTAGACTTCTCGTTGCCGCTCAAATTTGCGGCAATATCGCCGTCATGTACCAAAGAGAAATCGTGGAACAGGGGCCCGTATCGCGCATTTTCATGAGCCCAAGCCACGATTACACCAAACGCCTCTTTGAAGCCATACCAGGGAGATCTTGGGGGGGGGGTTAAGCCGG
>CAJWOI010000278.1 GCA_913044255.1 uncultured Alphaproteobacteria bacterium | reverse complement strand
GAATGATGAAGCATCAAATTTGCAGGCCGTCCGGTCAACTCCGCCCGCATTCTCATGTAAGGGCATGAACTCCTATCGTATCAAATTTCCCCCATGAAATGCCACCGCGGTGGCCTCGATTAAGCGCAGGCTGGGCTTAACAAGCCTTGCCCGGACGCCCAGATACCAAAGGAAAGTACGCAGTTTGATCGACCAAGGCCCTTGGTGCCGGCTGGCGAATCTCCAAGCTCTTCCTGTCGCCCGTTTTGCGGCCATAAAGCCGTGCTCTGAAAGCTGCTCCGGCCTTCGCCGAAACAACTCAGCCAAAGCCATATTAAGGTCGTGGAGAATCTGAGCTTTATTTGCGGATAAGCGCTCTACATCTGCATGTGGGTACAAGAATGTTGGGCCAGGCCATATTCCCGCGGTTCCTTGCGCAGCAAGAGTCAACTCCAAAATATAATCTTGTATAAAAATATGTGTAGCGCATCCTCCAGTCGACACAACTGCACCCCGTGTTGCTATCCAGGATGTCGGATTGCTATGCGAACGACGTATTACGTGTTCGAGTGGCTTAGGCCAAGCCAGGGGATGTCGATCATCAATTCCTGGACGGAGCCTATCGACAGTATCATTGAAACTCTGCAAAGTTATAGTTGAGAAGTCGATTGGGACTGGATCAATGCCAAACGCATACACGTGGCCGCCCGTTTGCATGGTACCGATTAATACTCTAGTTGCCCATGGCAACAGCACGTCGTCGCCATCTACAAACTTAATAAGCTCTCCACTAGAGGCAGCAAACCCATTATTACTAGCCACTGCCGGACCGCCATTTGCTTGCTCTATGATTTCTACTGGACCGGGCAGAGTTTTAGTGCACTTCATGAGCACCTCAACGCTATTGTCTGTCGACCCGTCATCCACGAAAATGTATTCCTTATCGAACTCCCCTTCCTGTCTGGACAGTCCGTTTATCACAAATGGCAAGTACGATGCTTTGTTATATACAGTCACAATGTAACTAACTTTCATGCATTCACTCCAAAATCTGATTCGGTTGATACATCAAAGATCAATATCACACTGGCCATTACTCAAACTTAGTGTGCCACTCATCAAGCAACGTCAGCCGATTGCTCCCTACAACCTTACGTTCATGCAGTCATTTACACGCGATTTGTTTTGTTAAAATAACTACTGCTTTGAAAGTTAACCATCTGTAAATTGTCCCATAATACTTATGTTTTTGGTAGCTTTTGGCTAAAGAATGCCACAGATTTCGATATATGCCCTCGCATACGTACAAAGAAAAAAGGTAAAATATTCCCCATGCATATCCCTAATAGAATTCTCGTTACTGGGGGCGCCGGATTTCTTGGCTCACACCTTTGCGATCGATTGCTAACGGATGGCGCCGAGGTATTGTGTGTGGACAATTTCTTTACCGGCAGTCAAAGCAATATCCAGCATCACTTTAATAACCCATCGTTCGAATTTATGCGGCACGATGTTACGTTTCCGCTCTATGTAGAAATTGATCAAATTTACAACTTAGCCTGCCCAGCGAGTCCAGTTCACTATCAACGTCGACCCGCACAAACAACAAAAACATGCGTCCTCGGGCCCATTAACATGCTTGGCTTGGCGAAGCGGACGTCCGCACGAATATTCCAAGCATCAACCTCAGAGGTTTATGGGGACCCTGATGTTCACCCACAAACCGAGAGCTATTGGGGTAAAGTCAACCCAGTCGGTCCTAGAGCCTGTTATGACGAGGGTAAGCGGTGCGCCGAAACCCTATTTTTTGATTACCATCGTGAATATGACACCGATATCAAAGTCGCCCGCATATTTAATTGTTATGGTCCACGCATGCATATCAATGACGGTCGCGTCGTTTCAAATTTTATCGTACAAGCCCTCCGGGACCAGGAAATAACAATCTTTGGAGATGGTTCACAAACTCGAAGTTTTTGCTATGTGGATGATATGATCGAAGCTTTCACGCGGCTCATGGGCACGGAGAAAGATGTAACCGGCCCAATAAACCTAGGCAATCCGCATGAGTTATCGATCCTAGAGCTCGCGAACACCGTAAAAGAACTGATCGGGTCGAATGTTGGACTAAAAATACTACCTCTTCCTGAAAATGATCCGGCCAGAAGGTGTCCTGACATCGCATTGGCTAAAACAACTTTGGACTGGGAACCAAAAATACCGTTGGAGGAAGGATTGGGAAAAACAATTGGTTATTTTGATAAAACCTTAGCACGGACTACGCCATAAAACGTACCCTTCAACGCGCCCGCGCATCGGATATCTGTGAGTTTGCTAGGTCCCCGACGACACTCCAGAGTGCCGACGAAGAAACCCCATCCTATTTACTAGTCATCACCCAGATACCGTCCCAGTCATTGCCCGGAGGCTCCGCCTTTAAAAGATTGCAACGATCAATATATATCTTGGAAAGATGATCTGAATCGTTACCCTTGATTGCCTCTTCGAAGTAGTGGATAGCCTTTTCCCAATTTTGACGCCGATAAAGTTTGATGGCTTCGTTAAAATTCCCAAGTACTTCCATTATATTCGGGAAAGAGCTGTCATCGTGGTAATCTAGACACTCGAACACACCTACTGGCTCGGTTTTCCCTTTGACTACTACCCTATCGATATCCCGAAGCCTATATACACCCTTTAATTTTTCCGCAGTGTATTCGGACAACAGAATGCGCGCACTGTACTGCTTACACGCACTTTCAAGTCGGGCGGCAAGGTTTACACCATCGCCAATCATTGTGTAATCCATTCGCTTTTTCGACCCAATATTCCCCGCCACAATAGAATCGGTATTGAGTCCCAAACCCATATCCAACTCCATGTCCCCATCATGTCGGCGCTTTGCGTTCCATTCCCAAAGACTCTGGATCATCCGGATTCCCGCCCTGAGACCTCGGTCCTCATCGTCTTCGTGAGCAACGGGGATACCGAACGCCGCCATAATAGCATCGCCTATAAACTTATCGAGCATCCCACCTTGGTCGCTTATGCAATCTACCATTAGTTCAAAATATTCATTTAACAGACCGACAGTGGCTTGTGCTCCAAGTGTTTCGGTTATGCTTGTAAAGCTACGAACGTCCGAGAATAAGATCGTCGCAATTTTATCATTCCCACCTAAGATTTCATCCTGGCTGTTTTCTGACAGCATTTGATCTGCAAGACCTGGATCCATATAGCGAGAAAGTGTCGACTTAGCGCGCTTCTCATTCGAGATATCTTCCAACATCACAAGCGTACCTATCGGCTCCCCGTCACCAGACATAAGTGGCATCACAGTTACATTAGCTGAAATTATGTCTTCATCGAACTTTAGCTCGACATCAACCGCATGCTCAATTTCATAGGATTCTTTCACACGAAAAATTTTTTCCAAAAGCCACGCATTAGAGTCTCCAAAAATATCTCCAACGTTGGTGCCAACAACGTTGTCAACAGATTGTCTAATGATACTGGCCCCGGCATCGTTACAGGACCGACTTATATCATCCTCGTCAAACGTAATAACTCCGTTTGACATCGATTGAAGCATACTCTCGTTATAGTTTTTGATTACCCGCACATCATTGAACAATTTGGCGTTTTCTAGGCCAATGGCAATCTGTGCAGTGAAAGCCTTTAGACGGCTCTCATCCTCATCGGTGAACACTCCGGCTTTCTTGTTCAGGACTTGCGTGACGCCAATGACATTCCCGTTCTTGTTGATGACCGGGACGCAAAGAATAGAGCGTGTAAAGAATCCTGTTTGCTTATCAAAGCTCGGATTAAAACGTAAATCTGCATATGCATAAGGTATGTTTACCGTGCTTCCCGAAGTGAACACGGCACCGGCTATCCCCGCATGATTCGGCAGCCGAATCTCAACGCTATCCAACCCTTCCCCAACATAACTAAATAGTTCATTGGTTTTGTCATCATTAATAAATAAGGTCGAACGCTCTGCGCCCAACATACGCGTCGCTTCCATTATTACTCGCTGAAGTAGTCGAGTAAGCTCAAGTTCTGACGTTATTTCAGAAACTATATTAAGAAATTCAATTTCTCGCTCACGTTTATTTTCCAAGTTCTCAACTAACTGCATGGATTGCAGTGTCACGGATGATTGCGCAGCCAAAGCTTCTAAAATAGTAACGTCCTGGGCATTAAACTTGCCGTTTTTCTTATTGAGAACCTCTATAACACCAATTATTTGGCCTTTGGCGTTTTTTACAGCGGCGCAAAGGATCGACTTAGTTAGGTAACCGGTCTCCGCATCAACATTCCTATTGAAGCGATCGTCATCGTAGGGGACGTTTACTATTTCACCTACACAGGACTGGAAAACAGCACCTG
>CAJWOI010000277.1 GCA_913044255.1 uncultured Alphaproteobacteria bacterium | reverse complement strand
CAGGTTCGAGTCCTGGTGGGCCCACCAATTAAATCAATAAGTTACACTCCTTCTCGTCTTTTTTCTCAATGCCCATGGGACACTCATGGGACAATCAAGTGAGCCACACGTCGAATTATTACTGGTCGTTTGCTCCAGTTTGTTCTACAGTTTGGTCAGTGTTCGGCGCACTTTAAATTAGCCTGCGAAAACTAAATTCCTAATTTTACTTCGGCCAACAGAGCCGACAGGGATAATCGCATGGCTACCACAGAAAAGCGCACGACCAAAGATGGTAAAACCTCCTACCGCTGCAAAATACGGCGAAAAGGGCAAAGTCCTCTCTCTGCAACACTAAATACAAAATCCGACGCTGAACGCTGGTGCATCCAACACGAATCAGCAATCCTCGCTGGACGACATTTCAATTATGTGGAATCTAGATATAGGTCATTGAGAGATGCCATTGCTCGCTACGGCGAGGATATTCTGATGCAGCTCGCTGATTCAAGTGGTCGAATCACGCACCTTGCCTGGTGGGAATCTCAAATTGGTGACAAGGTTTTAGGTGATATCACGCCATCTGTTGTCATTGAATGTCGTCGAAAGTTACAAACAGAACCCGCCAACTTCGGACGCCACCAAGGCAAACTGCGATCAAATGCCACGGTGAACCGTTATGTAGCAAGCTTACGAGCGCTGCTCGGATACGCAACCTCTGAGTGGCAGTGGCTCGACGAAAATCCCTGCTTACGTATCAAGCATTTGAGGGAACCCAAAGGGAGATGCCGTTTTCTATCTGAAAGCGAGCAAGATGCTCTACTACTAGCCTGCAAAAACTGCACTAAATATCCTGAAATGTTAACCATTGTTCTGCTTGCTATTACCACAGGAATGCGACGTGGCGAAATCATAGGCTTGCGCTGGCACGACATTGACTTTAAATACCAACGGATAACTCTCAGAATCACAAAAAACAATGAGACTCGCTCCGTTCCTTTGGCCGGGCCGGCACTGACATCACTAAAAGAAAGAGCAAAGGTTCGACCAATCGATAGCACTTCGTTTGTCTTTCCTTCTCGTGGAAAAAAAGGACTGACCAAATCATTTAATATGGATTACGCCTGGATACTAGTGCGGACAGAAGCAGATTTAGTTGATTTCAGGTTTCATGACCTGCGCCACACCGCTGCATCATTTCTCGCGATGAGTGGCGCGACTTTGCGCGAGATCGCCGATATTTTAGGCCATAAAACTTTGGCGATGGTCCAACGGTACTCGCATCTAACGGATGACCACAGATCTGCCACGGTTGAGCGCATGGTCGATAAGATGTTTAGGGGGTCCCAGTGAATCAAGAACCAAGCGAGGAAATAACAACACCCAATCTACAATCCGTTAATTCTTTTTCTAAGAACTATCCCGAGTTCCCCAAGGGCGGTTTAAGGTGGCTTATCCACAATAAGCGTAAGGAATTGATTGAGGCGCAAGTCATTTGTTACTGGGGTAGCAGGATTCTAATAAACCCTCCAAATTTCTTTCGGTATGTCATAAAAGGAGGTGCGCAAACAAAAAAATAATAACAACCTTCAGAGGCGCACAGATCGGCGCGCACCCTCCGCGCAAATAACCGGTGAATGATTAGTTTTTCTAGGATAGGAAACGATTTGTAGTTTCACCGAACAAGAGAAATCTTGTGCCCGCCCAGCAGCGGTCAAACTGCTCGCGAATATCCAAAAATAATTAAACAAACTTTTTCACCTTCTTAGGAGAAAGACATGGATATTTACGAGTGGAAATTATCAGCCAAAGGTAATTCATATACTGAAATCGATGGGCTGAACTGTGTTGTTGGCAAAAATAAATTCGGCTCTTTCTTTGGATTAGTCGACGGCGAATTTTTACCGCAAGCTTTTTCATCCCTGGATGAAGCCAAAGATACTGCAGTAAGTGAGGCTTCACAAAGATCTTTCAGCGTAAGCCCTTTTGAAGAATTATTTGGGGAGGACTTATGATGGCAGCCATTTCCTTCACAAAATTTCATGCCATAGGCGTTGCTAAAAAATACGAACTGGTTGACGGTGTTGCGATTAAGACCCCCGCTGAAAATTTCAAAACTGGATCCTTTGAGACAGTAGCCGTTAGTTCAATGGAAGAGCTTGCTAACTTCGTTGAAAAACGAAAACCTGGTGATTTTATTACAGCAGGGATAAACCAAACTCAACTTATCGGAAAATGTGGTTTGGGCGATGGCGAAATAAGGCGCACAAAAGAAGACTTCCCATTTGCAACCGATAAGCCAGGCATTTTGCCTATCGATTCGGATAACCTTGAAGCACTCGGAATAAGCACGGCGCAAGACTATGAGGAAGCGATTGCGCCTCTCCTTGGAAAAACGGATTACTGCACTAGCCCAAGCGCATCGAGCGGTATAGTGGCTGATGGCCTTAGTCCGCAGTTAAAAGGCGTTCATACTTTTTGTTTTGTTGAAGACCCAAGTCAGATTCCCGAAATATTAGATACTCTCCACAAGCGATCAGTTCTGCTTGGCTACGGATACCCGTTTATTACCAAGGCCGGTACAACATTGATTCGGAGTCTTGTAGACACTGCGATGAAAACCCCCAATCAGCCATGCTATGAGGGGGGCGCATTATTAAGTGATGGAATCACCCAAGAGCGACAAATTAACTACTGGCAACATTGTGAGACACCAACTTATCTGAAAGTTCTACCTCTGTCTTATGAAGAGACATCTCAATACCAAAGGACGGTAGATGAACTAAAACTTACGGCAGCAGAAGAGGCAGCAGCTATACGTGCCACATGGCTGGGAAAGCAACGCAAGAAATTAATTGCTAAAGGATGTGAACAAGAAAAAGTTAAAAGAATCCTCGATGCAGCATTGTCTGGTGAGCGCCCTACCCTTCGTAGTGATTATGAAATACACACAGATGACTTTGGTATTAAGACCGTTAGCGAGTTACTGGCTGACCCCGAGAAATATCATGAAGCTACGTGTGCTGATCCAATTGACCCAGAAGATGGTGCTGGCAAGGCCAAAATTTACTGCCTCAATCAAGAGGGACGTCCTGCAATAAACTCGTTCGCGCATGGGGGTAACGTTTACATTCTGGAAGAAGATCTTTGTGGGGAATTGACGGACGAGGATAACGAGTCACTCGAGCTTGCCACTACAGCCGAAAATATCTTAGAAGTTGTTGACCGTACTGACTCGGGCAACGTCGCAATACTATACAAGGAAACAGCTGGCGATTTACGTTATATCCCAGAATTGAAAAGTTTTATGGCGTGGGTTGCTGGGCGCTGGAAAATGGACCCAAGTGGTGTCCACGCGCACGAAATGGCACTGGGTGTCGCGGGCAGCTATACAAAGCACGCGCAGCAAATGTTTGCTGATTCCCAGCAACCCCACCTCAGTGATAAAGAACGCAAATGCATCCAAGCGGCGGCCAAAAGTATGGAGAACTGGGCTTCACAATGCCGGAACAAGCATAGACTGGATGCGATGTTGGGTCTGGCACAACGTGATCGACGCTTTGTGGTCGAGGCTTCAAAGCTAGATCAAGATTCCAAATTATTAGGAGTGCAAAATGGAGTAGTGGATCTACCGACTGGAGAGCTTCGTGTTGATAGCAAGAAAGATTTTGTAACGAAACGCTGCTCTGTTGTTTACAACCCGATGGCAGAAGCTGTGCGATGGTCGTTGTTCGTATCTGAAATCACTCCTTGCCAAGGCCGTAGGCGATGGCCGTCTGCAGGTTTCCAGGGGTCGAGAAGATCATGTACTGGTGCATCTTGATGGCGGACAGGAGGGTGCTGGCCACGCCCGTCATGTAGCCCACCTTCCAGCCCGTGAGGGAGAAGGTCTTGCCCGCCGAGCCGATACGGATGCAGCGCTCGCGCATGCCGGGGAGGGTGATGAGCGGGATGTGCTCGCGGCCGTCGAACAGCAGGTGCTCGTAGACCTCGTCGCAGAGGGCGTAGGTGTCGTGCTCCTCGACCAGGCGGGCGATGAACTCCAAGTCATCGCGCCCGAACACCTTGCCCGTCGGGGTCACGGGGCTATTGAGGAGGATGAGCTTGGTGCGCGGCGAGAAGGCAGCAGCCAGCTCCTCGCGCGGCAGCTTCCACTCGGGTGGCTCCAGGCGCACGAACTTGGCCACCCCGCCCGCGCGGCGCACCATGGGGACGTAGATGTTGAAGACGGGCTCGATCATGATGACCTCGTCGCCCGGCTCGATGAGGCCGAAGAGGGCCACGGCCAGCGCCTCGGTGGCGCCGCGGGTGATGAGCACCTCGGTCTCCCAGTCGAACTCGAGGCCGTAGAAGCGGCGATCGTGCTCGGCCACCGCCTGGCACAGCTCGGCCACCCCCAGGGACCGGGGAT
>CAJWOI010000276.1 GCA_913044255.1 uncultured Alphaproteobacteria bacterium | reverse complement strand
CTTTATGAGTTTTTATTTTGGCATTGTGTTCTGGTGTTCCGCGGGTTAAGTCACTGCTTTATTGAGACATTCGAATACTCATAATCAACCTACATTGCGCGAGATAGAATTGGGCTGGATAAAGAGAATTTTTTCTGGGCGACATACAAATGGGAATGCTTTTTGGGAAACTTTGCGTACCGTCCTTTACGCCATGGTAATAGCGGTAGTAGTTCGAACATGTGCCTACGAGCCTTTTAATATTCCTTCTGGTTCCATGATACCCACGTTGTTGGTGGGAGATTATCTATTCGTCTCGAAATTTTCTTATGGCTACAGCCGTTATTCATTTCCGTACGGGTTAGGAATCCTTAGTGGACGGATCTGGCGCACACCGCCAGAGAGAGGCGATGTTGCAGTGTTCAAACTGCCGCGTGATAACAAGACCGACTATATTAAGCGTATTGTGGGTTTTCCTGGGGATAAGCTCCAGGTATTGGACGGTGTTCTTTATATAAACGGCGACATGGTGGATCGAGTGCGTCTTGAGGACTATGTTTATCGGGATAGATTCGGGAATCATCATAAGGTTAAACAATATCTTGAGACGATGTCGAACGGCAGAAGCTACCGAGTGTTGGATTCAGATCCTGTAGGAAGCTTGGACAATACGCCCATTTATGTTGTGCCTAAGGGTCACTACTTTGCGATGGGGGATAATAGAGACAATTCATCTGATAGCCGGGTCTTGCGGCAAGTTGGTTATATTCCAGAGGAAAATTTAGTGGGTCGTGCTGAAATTTTGTTTTTCTCAACCAATGGCAGTGCACGCCTCTGGCAAGTATGGAGGTGGCCGTTTTCAATTCGTTATCTACGTTTTGGAACCCTCCTATGAGCCGTACTAATTTCAACACACAGGCGTTGATTTTTGCAAGTAAGTCCCTCGGGATTAAATTCAAGCGACTTGATATGCTGGCAGATGCCTTGACACATCCGAGCGTCGTGCAGAATTTGGACCCAAGGAACATTTCACGACCTTCGACTTATCAGCGTCTAGAATTTCTTGGCGATAGGGTTCTTGGATTGGTGATAGCAGAACGCCTTATAGATACGTTTCCCTCTGAATCAGAGGGAGAGTTGGCTCGACGTTATGCGGCACTAGTGAGTACTGCGACATTGGCGGATGTTGCGCGCCGAATCGGACTTGCCTCGCATGTAAAATTTAGTGCCGGCGAAGAGGCGCAACACGGTGCTGACAATGACGCTAACTTGGCGGACACGTGTGAAGCCGTTATTGGGGCTCTCTATCTTGATGGGGGTCTGAAAGAGGCAGGGGCGTTCATAAAACGCGAATGGGCTGAGTTAATCATCGGACAGGTGGAACCTCCAAAAGACGCTAAAACTGCGCTACAAGAGTGGACTCAAGGCCGTGGGATGGGGTTACCGATATACAAGGTTGTTTCCGAAGGTGGTCCAGCACATTTCCCAAATTTTGAAATAGAGGTTCACGTAGTAGGATATGTGCCAGCATCAGGGAAAGGTAAGTCAAAACGGCTGGCAGAACGTATCGCGGCTGAACAGATGTTATTGTATGTGGGTCGGAAGGGTCCGGTTACGCAAATCAAAGATCCTTAGGAAAGCGCGCGTATGACCGATTCCCGATGTATGTTTGTGGCCTTAGTTGGTCAGCCAAATGTAGGAAAATCGACCCTATTAAACCGAGTTGTTGGTTCAAAAATTTCGATTGTCACTCCGAAGGTTCAGACAACTAGAACTCGTGTTGTCGGAATTTTAGTTCGTAATGAGGTCCAAATCATTTTTGTTGATACGCCGGGCATTTTTGAGCCTAAGCAGCGTTTGCAGAGAGCTATGGTAGATGCGGCGTGGTCAAGTGCTCGTGATGCTGACTGCGTTGTGCTTCTTATTGATGCCAATACGGCATTGAACGACCATACCTATCCCCTCATAGCTACGTTGAGGAAACGAAAATTTTCCGTGATTGCTGCACTTAATAAAATTGATTTGACGAAGCCGTCTCATTTACTTCGATTGACGGCCGATTTGGATAAAGAATCTCTTTTTACAGATATTTTTATGATTTCTGCACTAACGGGAGATGGGGTGGAGGATTTGGTGACAAAGCTGGCCGAAATAGCGCCGGTCGGTCCTTGGCTTTATCCAAAAGATCAAGTTTCGGATATTCCTCTTCGCTTGCTTGCTGCGGAGATAACGCGCGAAAAATGTTTTCTACAGTTGCAAAATGAGCTGCCTTATTCTGCGGCAATTGAAACGGAACAGTGGACTGAACGCAAAGACGGCGCTGTGCGTATAGACCAGACCATTTACGTGCAGCGTAAAAGTCAAAAAATGATAGTTGTGGGGAAAAACGGGACACGCATTAAATCCATCGGGAGCGCTGCACGATCTGAACTTGAAACAGTATTGGAACGACGTGTGCATCTATTCCTTCATGTCAAGGTTCGCCACGACTGGTCTGAACGACCCGAGCATTATAGGACGATAGGACTGGACTTTTTGGCTTAATCGAGAAGTAGCTTTCTGTGGAAAAATTTAATTTGATGTCCACTGCAGTCTTCCTAATGAATTCCCAGCAGATAAAAATTATTGTAATTATGTAATAGTATAGTTTAGGGCGATGGACTGGACTGACGAAGGCATATTTCTAAGTTCCCGAAAATACGGGGAGACAGCCTCAATCGCGACAATATTCACTTGTTGTCATGGCCGACATGCTGGTTTGGTCAGGGGTGGTGTGAGTCGGCGCTTAAAACCAGTTTTGCAAACTGGAAACATAGTTCAATGTGCGTGGCGTGCGCGGTTAGAGGAGAATTTAGGAAGTTATACGATAGAGCTAAGTCGTGCAAACGCTGGTGCATTGATGGACTCTCCGGTAGCACTTTCCGGTATGATTTCTGCGTGTGCGTTGAGTGATGTGCTCCTGCCAGAGCGTGAGCCTTATCCAGACGTATTTCATAGTCTCCAAAATCTTTTGAATATTATGGCCCAGGATAATAGTTGGTTGGCTGAGTACGTTCGTTGGGAATTAGAGTTGCTGAAGGAGTTGGGTTTCGGCCTTTCGCTAAAGTCTTGTGCCGCTACAGGACAGACTAGAAATTTGGTTTGGGTATCGCCAAAAACTGGAAGAGCGGTTTCAGATGAGGCTGGTGCCCCGTACGCGGATCGGATGCTAGCTTTACCAAAATTTTTAGTTTGCGAAAATTCGCCGTCGGTCGAAGAATTACACACCGGTCTTGCATTGACCGGCTACTTTCTTGGGCGGGTTGCGGAAATTAATGGGTGTAAGCTACCTTTGGCTCGGGATCAATTTATTGATATTTTTTCTCGAAAATACACAACATGTTGTGCTAAAGATGCTTGATGCCTGAGGTTCGAGAAGAAAATAAAATTCGACCTACTCCTTTTGCGGAAGCACTTAGTGAGCGTTACTTGGCTTATGCGCTCTCTACGATAGTCTCTCGATCATTACCTGATGTACGGGATGGCCTCAAACCGGTACACCGACGAATACTATATGCAATGCGCCTGCTACATCTTGACCCGAAGTCTGGTTTTAAAAAATGTGCACGGGTTATTGGTGACGTAATAGGTAAATATCATCCCCATGGAGAGGTGGCGGTTTATGATGCGTTAGTGCGCCTTGCTCAAGAGTTTGCTGCGCGCTATCCGTTGGTTGAAGGTCAAGGGAATTTTGGGAACATAGACGGTGATAATGCTGCTGCAATGCGTTACACGGAGGCTCGGTTAACCAACTTTGCCGAGTTTTTGCTCGAGGGCATAGATGAGGATACCGTAGATTTTCGAACGACTTACGATGGTGAGGACCGAGAGCCATTAGTGCTGCCTGCGGCATTTCCGAATTTACTTGCCAATGGCGCAAGTGGAGTTGCAGTCGGGATGGCGACCAGCATACCACCACACAATGTAGCGGAATTATGCAAAGGTTTACTCCACTTACTGAAAGCCCCCAAAGCACGAACTGAAACTTTAGTTGAATTTATTCCCGGACCAGACTTCCCGACTGGTGGGATAATTGTTGAGCCCAAGGAATCAATAGTGGACGCGTATGCCACTGGGCGGGGAGGATTCCGTGTTAGGGCTCGATGGGAAGTAGAAAAATTTGACCGCGGTCAATACCAGATAGTTGTTACGGAAATTCCATACCAAGTGCAAAAGGCACGTTTGGTCGAAAAAGTAGCAGATCTTATGGAAGCCAAAAAGCTGCCCTGGTTGGCTGATGTGGTCGATGAGTCGACGGAAGATATTCGGTTGGTATTTTTGCCGCGTGCTCGCAGTATTAACGTTGATCTTTTAATGGAAACGTTGTTTCGTAACACCGATCTTCAGATCCGTGTTCCCTTAAATTTGAACGTACTTGATAAAG
>CAJWOI010000275.1 GCA_913044255.1 uncultured Alphaproteobacteria bacterium | reverse complement strand
CTCGCATCTGCGCGAGATCGTGACGAACTATCCCGTCGCGCAAAAAGAAATTGCCAGGCTCGTAGCCAACTGGACGGGGGCTAATCCGGATCACCTCGCTGTGGCCAACGGCGCGGCCGAATTGATAAAGATATTGGGCAACCGGTTCGAACAGCGCGTTACGATCCCCACGCCTTCTTTCAACGAATATGAGGAGGTTATCGAAGCGGATGGACTCAATCGCTTTGCGCTTGATTCGAACTCTTTCGAGTTGGATGTCGAGGCGTTCGCAAACTCGGCCATAAACTGGCAGTCCGACACGGCAATCATTGTTAGTCCAAACAATCCTACGGCGTTGTCAGTACCGCGAGACGACGTACTGAAACTTGCACGTCTGCTTGAACTACACAACTGTCGGTTGATTGTTGATGAGTCATTTATCGAATTTGCGCAGAAAGGCATCAACGCCAGTGTCGAAACAATCGTGGAGAAGCACAACAATCTCGCAGTAATCAAGAGTATGAGTAAGGTCTTCGGCGTGGCCGGTATCAGGCTGGGTTACCTTCTGAGCGCTGATCGCGCGTTCATCAAAGCGGTCCGCGCAAGCTTGCCTATTTGGAACATCAACGGGTTGGCAGAAGAATTCTTACGCATTGTTGGACGCTATCGATGCCAGTTCTTTGCAAGCTGCGAGCTGACTCGAGAAACCTGTCAACAGTTATACCGGGACCTGTCTGCCCTCCCGGGGATCGATGTGATCGAGCCCGACGCAAACTTCATCTTGTGCAAGCTCACCAACCGTGCAGCCAACGGACCTGAACTAGCGCGCCGCATGTACGTCGACTACAACATTCTCGTGAAGGATTGCGCAGCCAAAAGCATGCCCGATGCGGATCGCTATCTGCGGATAGCATCGCGTACGCCGGCTGAAAACCAGCACCTAGTGACGGTTCTGGGAGCCCTGTGCTGATGTCCGAGGAAGCCCTGGCTAGCGACGCCGACAACGCCGCACTCATGCAGCAGGTCGAACGAACGATCCCGCCGATGAATATCGCTGACGCCGGGCGACTGCTTGATGAGGCAAAGCAGATCTTTGATTCACAGGGCATAGTCTTTTTTCTTCGCCAGGGCACGTGTCTCGGCGCGGTTCGAGATCAGGCGCTGATTCCGTGGGACGATGATCTGGACCTCGGCTCGATTATCGGCCTGCACGACTTTAGCGAGGATGACATTGCGCCCGCGGTCGAAGCGTTTCGCGCTAACGGGTGCTATGTCGAAGTCATCCCTGACGGGCTCTATACCTCTGTCAAGATCATGAAGTACAGAATTAGGATCGACTGGCAATGCTACCGGGTCGTCAAAGGTACGATCGCCCACTACCCTGGCGTGCCGTTTCCGGTGAGTTTGTTCACCAAATTGCAGGAAGTCGCCTTTAATGGGGGCTCGTACGCTGTACCAAGTCCGCCCGAAGACTATCTTATCTTCAAGTACGGTCCCGATTGGGTCATTCCCAAGCAAGCCGGCTATGAGAAGGACGTTCTGGACAATATGCCTCCGGGTATTGTCCCAGGGCGCGCCGGCAGATTCAAACAATTTTTGGCCGTCCACTTTTCGCCCAGCAGCACCGCGCGATTACTTGTGCTCGACGGCGCGGGAAACCCCGTCCCGAACGCAACGATCCTCATTGCCGGTATGAGTCAGACGACGACGAATCGTCTGGGCTATGCCAAGTTCTATTTACCTGGACCGGACGAATATGCCTTGGCAATAACGTCAAATGGGCGCGAGGAAGTGTTGTACGAAGAGGCGATGGTCCCCGGCAAAAAGTACGTCTACCGGCCAGATCCCGCCCAGTCTGTGGGACGGTATTTTGTGCTCACCGAGACCTGACAGCGCATCGAAACTTGAAGAGCCGGCCGGGCAAGTCCGGCTACACCGTGTCTCAACGGTGACAGTCCATGGAGATCCGAGGGTGGTTGCTGAGATCGGGGCTTGGGCTGGGTTTTGCTTGAACGATGAGATCAAATTTTTACCGACGGTTCCAACGTTGGCTAATTTCGATGTACGCAGTCTCAGCTTCCTCGATTCTTTCTACGACACAATACTCGTCCGTTTTATGTGCCATGAATGGGTCACCAGGACCAAGGATGAGAGTTGGAGCACCCCCGTACGCAGGTGTTAAAACAGAGGCATCGGTAAAGCCGGTTCCTGTCTCGTATTCCGGAATTGCGCCTTGAATTCCAGTCATGACTTCGTTGACCTCCTGCACCCACTCATCAGCGGAATTGGTTAGCACTCCATCCACGTCGACCACGGGTTCCAGTTCAACTTCTTCGCCGAGGTATCCGGCCAGTTGGGATTGCAGCGTTGTATGGTTCTGGTCGGGGATCGTACGAATATCGATGCCAATCTCCGCCAGATCGGGAACAGAATTGATATTCATGCCGCCGTGGACCGTGCCCACGTTAAGTGTTGGTTTTCCCAGGAGCTCGTGACGTGCGATATTAAAATCGAAATCTTCTAGTTGGTTTATGGCTCGAGCGGCTTTGTACACTGCGTTGTCACCATCTTCCGGCCTTGAGCCATGGGCCGTAACTCCCTTCGTTGTGGCTTTGAGCCAAAGTGCTCCCTTATGTCCAATGCGGGGTCGGTTCGAGGTTGGTTCTCCCACTATAATCGCACCTGCATCGCCCAGCGCTCCGCCAAGTTCCGCTAGGTGGTACGCTCCCTCACAACCAGTTTCTTCGCCAGCCGTGATAACGAGAACCAGGCCCGGTCCTTTGGTCAGTTCCTCCGCGATGTGCAAAGCGGCAGTAACGAATGCGGCAACTCCGCTCTTCATGTCGGTTGTTCCACGGCCATAGAGCTTGCCGTCCGCTATTTCTCCAGCAAAAGGATCAACAGACCACGGTGCACCGCCCAATGGCACGACGTCCAGATGTCCGGTGAAACACAGTGGCTTCGTATCGGAGGAGCCTCCGATGCGGGCCACGAGACTGGTCCGGGTATCCGCAAATTCATGATACGAAATGGAAAAACCGCCAGCTTCCAGTAGGTGACCCAGATGCTCGGCACAGGATCTTTCGTTGCCTGGCGGATTGATGGTATTGAAGGCAACCAAGGCTCGGGTCAGTTCCAAGGGGTTGGGGACATCAGCCGTCGTCAATTAATTCACCTATATGAAGGTATGCCGGCGGGTCACGCCGCCAAAAAGCCTATCATGGCCGATCTAAAGAAACCAAAGAAAAGCTGTAAACCCCGCCTCATCAGGGATTGCACCCGAACGGTCGCGTTCGCACTCACGATGCTGCACGCAACCATAATTATGCGGTATATCCTTTGTGAACTTGGCAGTTAGGAGGGGTTGATAAATACCGCGGTCAATTTTAACAAGCCAGAACCCACGCTATACTTGTTCCTCATAAATTATGATCCAATCTGTGGCAGAAGAAGTGACTGATAGAATGGAATTACACTGAGGTAAATGAACTTCTCTAATTTCTTTTTAATTTAATCTATAAAATTTTTCCGACATCCATCACTTTCAATCTACAGCTGGTCACAATGAACCAAACAGAAAGTGCCTTATGAACTTCCGCTCTATCTTACCTCTTTTCCCTTGCATGATTTTCCTCAACGCCATCATTTTTGATCCATCAGAAGCACAAGAGATGACGTCTTCCAGTAATACAAATGAGAAAGCAATTGCAACATTTGCGGGTGGATGTTTTTGGTGCGTGGAATCGGATTTCGATCGCGTGCCAGGAGTTTATCGAACCATTTCAGGTTATACAGGTGGAACCTTAGCCAACCCCTCGTACAAACAGGTCTCCAGCGGTGGAACTGGGCACTTGGAAGCGGTCCAGGTTTTCTACGATCCAAACGTAATAAGCTTTGAAAAACTGCTCGATGTATTCTGGCATAGCGTTGATCCAACCGATGAACATGGGCAATTCTGTGATCGAGGTGAGAGTTATATTACAGGCATCTTTGCCAACTCTTCGGAGCAAAAGCGACTGGCAGAGTTCTCCAAACTAGAATTAGCAGAGGCTGGAAAATTAGAAGAACCCATCGTGACCTTAATTAAGATGGCGGGACCATTTTATCCGGCTGAAGATTATCATCAGGACTACTACCAAAAAAGCCCGATTCGTTACGAGCTGTACCGTTTCAGATGCGGCCGAGATCGAAGGCTTCGTGAACTTTGGGGTAAAGAAGCACATCGAGGAATCACTAAAGAGTAGACGTGAAAGCACCATTTGTTGCATTGATACAAAACCTGATAGTACTTGTTTCCCATCTAAGAGCCCCCTCCACGTGACCTTATCTTCAATCCGGTTGGAATGTGCTAGCATCACGCACCACGGCCCATTGCCCAGGGGCCCGGGCTTATAATTCATTAGACAGTTTGTAGGAACGACTGGGCGGACCACCCTGATTAGGG
>CAJWOI010000274.1 GCA_913044255.1 uncultured Alphaproteobacteria bacterium | reverse complement strand
TTATACCGTTGATACTGTCCGGTACTTGACGATGAAATTGCCGCACCTGAAATTCGTTTGGGTAATGGGCGCGGACAACCTCGCTCAAGTCTCCGAATGGCAACATTGGCCATTGTTGTTCGAGAGTCTCCCCATTGCGATTTTTGATCGCTCCACCTATGCTCGCAAGGCGTTGCTGTCGCGTGCTAGCAGGTTTTTTGCTCGATCGCGTCGATCGTCTCGTGCGTCGGACCGGTTGGTGTATAGCGCGCCGCCTGCTTGGATGTTCGTGCAGACAAAGTTGCACTCTGAGTCTGGGACCAGTCTGCGTTGCCGAGGGAAGTGGGCATGTTAGATTGAGTCATAATTGTTCGTAGTAATCTGGTTCAGTTGGGATAAGGGAGGCAATCTATTTCTGGACTTAGCGACACTGAAATGTCGGCGCATTTGCGCCAGATGATAGAAGTAATGCTCGAGGATGGTAAAGCCGAGAATGTTGCAGTGGTAGACCTAACGGGTAAGAGTACTATTGCAGACCACATGATCATCGCCAGCGGCCGTTCTCAGCGGCACGTCTCCTCCCTAGCCGACCATGTGATTGTGCGGTTAAAAAAGGCGGGTGTGGTCGCCTTGGGGGTTGAAGGACGACGGCAAGGCGACTGGGTGCTCTTGGATATAGGTGACGTTATCGTCCATCTCTTCCGTCCAGAGGTGCGAGAATTTTATAATTTGGAGAAAATGTGGGCGGTTCTGTTGCCAGAGCAAGTAACCCGTTGATGCGGCAATCGGTTAGTCAGGGTAAAAGCGGCACGTGATTCAGCAATTGGCATGAAATCGAAACCTTATCGACCTTTGCTACTGTGCATACTGGATGGATGGGGTTGGCGAGAGGCTACTGACTCTAACGCGATTGCGCGTGCCAACACTCCGAATTGGGACAACTTTCTGGCAAATTGCCCTCATAGCCTTTTGTGCGCCTCCGCTAATCATGTTGGCCTGCCAACTGGCCAAATGGGGAACTCGGAGGTGGGTCACATGAACATTGGTGCTGGTCGTATAGTTCCCCAAGAATTGCCCAGAATTGACGCGGCCGTAGCAGCAGATGAGTTAACTAATGCGCCGCCTCTTGCGCATTTGATCTCTACGCTGTCCAAAAGTGGTGCCGCTTGCCATCTGGTAGGCTTGATTTCCCCCGGCGGAGTTCATTCTCATCAGAGCCACATTGTTGCGATCGCCCAATCCCTGGCGGCAGCGTCCGTGAGAGTTCATGTACATCTTCTGCTGGACGGTCGTGATACGCCGCCGCGGAGTGGGCTGGAATATGTCCGCGAGTTTGAAGCGGCGGTCAAGAAATTTAGCAATGTTAGAGTTGTAACAGTGGGCGGACGTTATTTCGGTATGGATCGCGATCAACGTTGGGACAGAGTGGAACGAGCCTACCGGACATTAATATCTGGGGAGTGCCCACGTGTGCGGTCTGTTATCGAAGGGATAAAAGAAAGTTATTCGAACGGTGTTGGCGATGAATTTATGAGTCCTGTTGCGGTATGTGAATATACTGGCATGAAGGACGGAGATGGTTTGTTGGTAGCTAATTTTCGTGCAGACCGTATTCGGCAATTGTTAACAGCGCTTGTTGATCCGGAGTTCAAAGAATTTTCTTGTCAGCACCGGGCTCAGTTTTCGGCGGTGGTAGGGCTGACCAAATACTCTGACCGCCTTTCCGGGTTGGTCGAAACAATGTTTCCTCCAACAATGTTGCTCGATACGCTGGGCGAAGTAGTTGCCAATGAAGGTTTGCGGCAACTTCGGATCGCTGAAACCGAAAAATACGCGCACGTTACGTATTTTCTGAATGGCGGGCGCGAGGTTTTGTACCCCGGGGAAGAACGCATTTTGGTGTCTTCCCCCCCAGTGCCAACCTACGATCTGCAGCCGGAAATGGCAGCGCCGGAGGTAACCGGGAAGCTGGTCAAAGCGATCAAGAGTGATCGGTTTGAGCTAATCGTGGCTAACTTCGCCAATGCGGACATGGTGGGCCACACTGGCAACATTAGTGCAGCGATTAAGGCTGTGGAAACGGTAGACGAATGCCTGGGTGCTGTTGCCGCTGCAATTAAAGTTCAACATGGGGCTATGCTAATTACCGCTGATCACGGAAATGTCGAACAGATGCAAGCCGCACGTGGGGGTCAGCCGCATACCGCGCATACGCTCAATCCGGTGCCGCTGGTAGCGATTGGAGTGAGCCAGGACAAACTTTCCGGTGGAAAACTTTCCGATGTCGCACCCACGGTTTTAGCATTGATGGGGTTGCCTATACCAACGTCGATGACGGGAAATGTACTGTTTGCCGAGTTAGCCCCGGAGAGAGGGTAACCGATTGCAGAGTTCTTGGCGTGATACGTGATTAATTTCCCACGTATAATTATGCTCCTGTTTTGTGTTTTCTTAATGGGCTCGGTTTCGGCCGAGGAATCGTTGCCGTCGGATCCATATAGGGAACTAGAGATTCTTAGCGGGCAACTTGATGCCGAGCGCAACCGAAAACTCACACTAGAATCCAAGGCGCAGGAGTTATCTAATAAGATCGTCGATCTACGAGACGAAATCATTCGTCTTGCGGCGACTATTCAAAGCCAAGAGAAAGAAATCAGCGATGTTGAGTCTAGATTAATTCTTCTGGACGGTTCTTACCAGGTGGCGCAGTGGGCGCTGGCTAAAGATAATAGAAACTTGGGCGCAGCGATCGGTGGTCTTGCTCGATTTCGAAGAATCCCACTAGAAGCGTTTGCATTTACGTCTAGTCACAAAACTGAGTTACAGCTTAGGGTCGCAGTTCTGGCATTGTTTCTAACAGCTTTGAGGAAGGATGCCGAAAAAATCTCTTTGGCGCTTTCCACGACGAGAGCACTTAGCGAAAAACATACGCGGCAATATTTGGTATTGACTAAGACGCGGGAGAGCTTGAAGGAAAAACGGATACAGCTGAAATGGATGCTATATCGTAAATCTAGCCTGCAAGCACTTGTGCGGTCAGATCGAGCAAATGCAGCGCAGGAAGTAACCTTGTTGGCATCTAAAGCCCTGAACCTGGGAGAACTTGTTGCTGCGCTGCAATCCGACGTGACCGGTGGAGTTAAAAATAAGCTGTCCGTGACTAACTGGAGGCCAGGCGCACTTGAAACCCCACCACAAGACGATTCGCATACCTCAGTCTCTACAACGACCCAAAGCAGTTTGCCATATCCTACTTGGGGTCCAATTGTGCGTGGCTTTGGTGAGGAGCTTGATAACGGTGCTCACAGCCAAGGTATCTTTGTCCAAGCCTCAGGTGGCGCATACGTCATTGCGCCGAGGGAGGGACACGTTGTATTTTCTGGTGACTTCCGCACCTATGGTCGTCTATTGATAATTGAACACGCCGGAGGATATCATACGTTGCTTGGGGGTTTTGCCGAAATTCATAGCGGTATTGGTGATTGGGTGGAGGTTGGTGAACCGGTTGGTGTTATGAGTGATCGGGAGCGTCAAGATGCTGTGCTCTATATTGAGGTCCGCCGCAATGGGGAACCGATCAGTCCACGGGAATGGTTAGAGTCGATAGATCGAAAGGTTAGCGGATGATCCGATATTTGCTGGTTTTGACGACGACGGTGTTGGCTTTTGTGGCTGCATCCAATGGGGTGGGGGCAGTCAGTTCTGAAACCTATCGTCAACTCAATATGTTTGGGGATGTGTTTGAACGCGTTCGGGCTGAATACGTTGAGGAAGTAGATGACGCTGAGCTGATCGAAGCTGCGATTCAGGGAATGCTTAGTTCACTGGACCCACACTCAACTTTTCTTAGCGCAAAAGCGTATGGGGAGATGCAGGTACACACCCGGGGCCAGTTTGGAGGGCTCGGTATCGAAGTGACGATGGAGAACGGTTTGGTGAAAGTAGTCTCTCCAATCGATGACACTCCAGCACACCGGGCCGGCATGCAGCCGGGTGATTTTATTATTGGTATCGATGGTGAGCAGGTCTTTGGCCTAACCCTTGGAGAGGCGGTTGATCGGATGCGTGGGCCTGTCAAATCCGAAATTGTGATTACAGTACAGCGTGGCGGTGTAGAACAGCCCTTTGACGTTACGATCATTCGTGATGTTATTCGCATTCGCTCGGTAAAATCTAGAGCCGAGGGAGACGTGGCTTTTATTCGCGTTACCTCTTTCAACGAACAGACAGATTCTGGCGTCGAAAAAGCAATGCGAGAACTCAACGACGAAATCGGCGATCGCCTGAAAGGGTTAGTCCTTGATTTGCGGAACAATCCTGGCGGATTACTCGATCAGGCGGTAGCGGTATCCGATGCGTTTCTTGAGAAAGGCGAGATTGTGTCAACCCGTGGTCGGGGGAGCCGTGGCGGACAACGATTTAACGCGAGAGCCGGAGATATTGCTGAAGGGTTGCCTATAGTTGTGCT
>CAJWOI010000273.1 GCA_913044255.1 uncultured Alphaproteobacteria bacterium | reverse complement strand
GGTTCTAGTATTTCCTCTTCAACCTGACTCAACCAGTCCACTTTGATTGGCATGCGTTACCCCTGAATCCGTTAAAACTAACTGCATTATATCAAACTTAAGAAGAAACGAGATAGCACCCGCGTTTGACATTGTCGACCGGTGTTTTCGTTGGAATATGGCGTTTTGGCGCTGGCTGGTCTTGCAGGCTCAATATGCCACACGCTAGGATGGAACGGTCACGGTCGAGAACTTTTATTTCTTATGTCTCTTCCTTCGGCGAATTTCGTCCGCCAACAGACAAAAATAATCAACACGATAAGACTCGATTCCGATGAAGAAAAAATTCTCTCTCCCACTACAAATACGTCCATATCGACTACTGATACTCTCCACATTGGGAGCCTTTCTCATCGGCAGTGTATGCGGTGCCGCCGACACAATTTTAAGCAAAAATCATGCTGCAACCATCTTTACAATGAACAAAAGCGAGTGGAACGATAGCATTCGTAAAGGTGGAGCTACACAGACGGAAACGGCTGACCTTAATGCGCAAGGCGTCGCACGTATGAAATTACAATATGACAACGGCGCTCTTCTTTACGTAGTCCCGGAATTTGATGGTAGTGATATTTATCCATCACGTATTAACGTGACTTTAGCGATGCCAACACCTATGTCCTTAATGTTTGACCAAGCCAAGATTGATGAAATTAAAGGGCAAGCAAAAGCTGAGATGTTGCCTGAATATGAAGTTTCAATGGACCACGAGAGTGTCGGGGGTGGCGTTGCTTTATTTTTTATAATTGCGGAGAATTAAGGCCAACTCAAACTCGGCAATCCCCTAAAACTTCAACCTTATTGTATGAGCACAATGACCAGAAGCGCGTTGGTCTTGTTTTTAGTTTCAGTCATATTTTGGCCTCCTAACGCTGGCGCCGGCGATGGAAGTTATTCTCTAACACCCCAAAAAATCGACGATGGAGTGTATGTACTTTGGGGCCGTCAAGAACCAACAACCCGGGAAAACGGCGGGAATATCGTAAATACTGGATTCATCGTCGGAACTAATTCGGTATTGGTGGTGGATACCGGGCCAACCCAACAATACGCGGACCAAATGATTTCAGCGATCCGTACTATTACGAAATTGCCGGTACATACTGCCGTCGTTACTCATCATCACCCAGACCATTCCTTTGGTATTCAACATTTCAAGAAAAACAATGCAGCCATATATATGCATCGTAACTTGAAAACACTTTTTGCCAACGAAGGGCCAATTTTGCTGGAATTGTTAGAAAGTTTGATTGGCAAAACTTGGGTTTCAGGAACAAAAATTGGTGAGCCCAACCATTTAATTGAAACAGAACAAACTATTGATATTGGTGATCGAATTGTAAAAATTTTACCTCTGATCAATGGCCATACCCCGGGTGACCTCCTGGTTTATGACCAAAAAACCCAAATCCTATTTGCCGGTGACTTGGTTTTTCACGAACGTGCAGCGAGCGTCCCTCATGCAAACATCTCTGTTTGGTTGAACCACCTCGATACCATACGCGAACTTGGTTGGCGTAAACTCGTCCCTGGTCACGGTCCGATGGTGACCGATCAAACCCCAATCGAAGAGCTTAAGGCCTACCTAACTTTCTTGGAGAAAATAGCAACCGAATCAATTCAACGGGGTGATACACTCGCGGAGGTTTTACAAACTACGATTCCAACGCCATTTGATAAACTTGCAACGATTCAGTCTGAGTTTCAACGTTCCATAACATCGTTGTTTCGTAAACTTGAATCTGAGGCGTTTGGAAACTGAATTTACGTATACTGATCTCAAGATTTGTGTTCTCAAAGGATTCGTTTACGGTTGGGTTGCACATTTATATGTTCTCACTAGACATCACGGAATTCTAGTAATTTGCATCCACTTATCTTCAGACAAAGTAAAGCGTAAGAGAGAAGCTGATGATTTCGCACAAGGTAATATCAGTCATTTTTATCGTCACGCTATTTTGCACCAATCCGGTGTTCGCCCATCATGTAATGGGCGGTGAACTCCCAGTTACCTTTTTGGACGGGCTTCTCTCGGGACTTGGGCACCCCATCATAGGAATCGATCACTTCGCGTTCATATTAGGAATGGGATTAGTATCCTCCCTACATCGGGATTCTTATTTTTTGCCCGTTGCATTTCTTACGGGCACTCTGTGCGGAATCTTTCTGAAATTAGCATTGATAGAATTTCGTATGATTGAGTTTGCCGTCGCTTGCTCGGTCATTCTCTTAGGCGCTTTAGTGCTCCGTGGGAAACACTTAAAGGTGGCAAACATCATCTGTATTTTTGCCGCCGCGGGCGTGCTGCATGGATACGCATATGGAGACAGTATAGTGGGGTCTGAAACAGCTCCGCTTACTGCATACCTTATGGGCCTTTTGGCAGTTCAGTATGCCATCTCATGTTTAGTTATATATTTTGTAAGTGTGAGCGCCACTAACAGGCGCTTGAATACCGCTGTCCGCGTTATGGGAGTGGTGATAATCGGTGTTGGATTGACTTTTATAGCCGCCAACATGCCAATATCCAGTTTCAGCTAAGCTCTCTCTTACGAATTCACGAAACGTGCACCGTGCGCTGCGTCCTCGGCGCTTGGACGAATCAACAAACTCAAGCCGACAAACACAACTATATTTGCGATCAGGCCCAGCAATCCCGCGTGAAGATCGAACGGCTTCCCATCAGCGAGAAGCTGAAAGTAGAAATTTACGCCCACGCCAACCAATAAGCCGAAAATCGCACCCAGTCGCGTTCCACGGCGCCAAAACAACGCACCATAAACCGACGGCGCAAACTGGACTATTGCCCCGTACGCACCAAGCAGTAACTGAATCAAGCCTTGGGCTCCAAAAATGGCCAAATAATAAGCGGCAGCGCCAACCAGAACTACGGCTACTCGCATGACGAAAAGCTGTGTGCGATCCATCAAATTTGGTTTCAGAGGAGCCACAACATCTCGCCCAACAGAAACTGATGCACCATGAGTAATCGCATCGGCTGACGACATCGCGGCAGCCAAAGCACCAGCGCCAATTAGACCATAAATAAGACCCGATCCACCCAATTCATGGGTAATAAGATAAGGCAGTACCTGGTCGGAACTATCTAACGCGTCAGGCGGCACCACCCCAATCGCTGCAAAACCAATAAATAAAACAGGCACCAAAAATAGGGCAAACAAAGGATAGGCCATTACAGTAAGTTTTATCCGCCGTTCACTCGTGGTGTACGACTTCGTAAACAAGTGCGGCCACATCATAAAACCAATCATTGACACCAGAATTGCACTAGAATACGCAGCAGCAGACATCGCGGAGCCGGCCCCTCCTATTATTAAAAAGTCGGACGGCTTTTCACGCGCCACGGACTCGAACATGGGACCGATGCCCCCGTGGAGGTGACTCACCAGATAAGCACTTAAGACCCATGCCACCACCAACATCAAAATTGCTTGCAATACGTCACTCCAGGCCGCGCCCCGGACACCGCTCGTAATAACGTAAATGACCACGATCCCGTACGCTATAAGTGCTCCCAGCCATATGGGTATATGTCCTTCGGTAAGGACATTGAAGACATACGCAATGCCTTTTATTTGAAGTGTCAAATATTGGATAAATGCTAGCACCGAAACGACGCCCACTATTACAACCAAGACTCGAGACTGATAACGGTCCGCGAGCAAATCCCCCATGGTAAAGTAATTATGTCGAGCACCAAGGCGCGCTACCTTCGGGCCGATAATGTACCAGGGCAACAGACCCAATGCGGCATACGCGAGAATGTAAAATGCCGCCGCACCCTTCGAATAAGCCCATCCCGGCCCACCAAGAAAAGCAAAAGCCGAAAAGATGGTGCCACCCATAAGGAACCACATGACAAACAAACCAAGCCCGCGATCCGCAACGGCATATTCGGAAACTGAGAAAAAGGAACGACCACGACCTGCCAACAAGCCAAGTGCAAACGCAAACACCAGATAAACCGTCATAGCGACAATTGCGACGACCCACGGTTCCATCTAATTCGTCTCCCCTCCATGCTCATAGAGGAAGAATGCAATCACCGTAAAAAATTCGACAATGATCCAAAAAATGACCCAAAACATAGAGAAAGGCACGCCAAGCACATATGGCTCAACACGATTGCCAAGCCCGTAAATAGGAAAAATCATCACCAATGCGATGGCAATGATAAAGAGAACGAACGAACGGGTCGCAACCCGCCGGCCACCAAGGTCGCCTGTCGTGCCCTCAGATTCCGCCATACGCCCTCCCTGTCGTGACCCCGTGCGTTCCGCCTGAATACTACGCGACGAACTCATAAGAGCGCAATCGTGTTCAACTCGTCCGGTACCACACTATCTAAGTCGAATTGCCTTCTCCAAGAGCAATAACGCAGCCCGTGTGAACTCCAACATGTT
>CAJWOI010000272.1 GCA_913044255.1 uncultured Alphaproteobacteria bacterium | reverse complement strand
GCCAAGTAAGTTTCCAAACTGCCGCTTATTTGGGGCCATACCTCCCACCGAGAGTCCGCCAAAACCAACACCGTGATATCCTCGTGCTCTACCGATAAGAATCCTACGTGTTGCTGCACCTGTGGCATGGTGATAGGCAAGCGCAATTTTTAACGCAGTATCAACTGCCTCCGAACCCGAGTTGGTAAAGAATACATGGTCTAGATCCCCAGGCATCATTGATGCCAATTTCGCCGCAAGTGCGAACGACATTGGATGCCCCATCTGAAATCCAGGGGCGTAGTCCATGGTTGCGACTTGCCTTTGGACTGCTTCGACAATTGGTTGTCGACCGTGCCCAGCGTTTACACACCACAGTCCGGCTGTTCCATCCAAAATTTTTCGACCATCGATACTGGTATAGTGCATGTCCTTGGCTTCAACCAAAAGACGAGGAGCATTTTTAAACTGCCGATTCGCTGTGAAAGGCATCCAATGTGATTCGAGATCATTAGGGCCTGTGCCAAGGTCAATAGTGGCAGATGAAACCGCGGATGGTGACATAGATGACTCCCATAAGGCGTGGCTAGTGGGACGCTGACAACCCTATCATGTCTGCTTTGACACACAATGTGAAGCGATGAGCATATTTTGTAGCGGAGTGGGTACTTGACTAGTCCACTTTAGTTTTGGTGTCCGTGCATACGACAGGAATTGCTATTTGATGTGGGCGCCTTCGTTTCTCTCGTTTCGGAGACAAGTTTTTTTCACTAATGTAGAAAAGAGGCGTTGCATCAACCGATTCTTCCCCATAAGGACTCGGGGTTGAAGGTTGGTAGGGTCAGTACTAGTCCCGTTGGTCATAGGTTTTAGTTGTACCCAGCCGAAAACACGGACTGGCAGGAGCCGCCCATGCAGAACGTAATTGCCGACTTATTAAGCCACGGTGCTGCAAACGCTCCGGCCATCATTGCCCCTGGCACCAAACCACTCGACTATAGATCGTTCAGGACCCACGTCGCCAAAGTAGTGACGGCGCTTGATGAGTTTGGTATAGGCACGGGCGATCGGGTGGCAATTGTTCTCCCAAACGGCCCGCACTCTGCGAGCGCTTTTGTTTCGATAGCGGCCGGTGCCACCGTTGCTCCACTTAATCCATCGTATCGTTCGGATGAGTTTAGTTTTTTTCTACGTGACCTTAATGCGCGTGCTCTTGTTTTAATGGCTGGTGTTGACCCTCCCGCCAGGTCGGTAGCGGTCGACCACTGCATTCCGGTGATAGAGCTCGAGCCGAGCAAACAGATAGCTGGTTTGTTTGAACTTCGTCCGCAATCTTCAACGTCCCCGGGAAAGAGTGATGGGCTTGGCACATCCCAAGATACCGCGTTGGTGTTGCATACTTCGGGCACCACGTCGCGACCTAAAATTGTCCCTTTAAGCTATGACAATCTTCGCGCGTCGGCGCGTAATATCGGAGAAACGTTGGCACTTACGGAAAATGACCGTTGCTTAAACATTATGCCATTGTTTCATATTCACGGCTTGATGGCTGCGGTACTTGCATCACTGGCCACAGGCGGAAGCGTGACATGCACGCCTGGCTTCAACGCACTTAAATTTTTTTCTTGGATGTCCGATTTTAAGCCTACCTGGTACACGGCGGTGCCGACCATGCACCAAGCAATTTTAGCCCGCGCAACGCGGAATCGGGATGCCATTGAGAAAAACCCACTGCGTTTTATCCGTTCCTCTTCCTCTTCTTTGCCTCCGCAGGTAATGATGGAACTCGAAGATACATTTAGTGCTCCGGTGATTGAATCCTATGGAATGACAGAGGCTGCGCACCAAATGGCCAGCAATCCACTCCCACCCGCTGCAAGAAAACCAGGAACAGTTGGCCCTGCCGCTGGCCCAGAAATTGCCATTATGGATGAGGCTGGTACGGTGCTTCCATCTGGTGTAACGGGTGAAGTTGTGATCAGGGGCAGAAATGTAACCCAAGGGTACGAGAAAAATCCGGAGGCGAACGCTGTGGCTTTTTCCGGAGGTTGGTTTCGAACGGGTGATCAAGGTGTTATCGATGGCGATGGATATCTTTCGATCACAGGCCGATTAAAGGAAATAATTAATCGTGGCGGGGAAAAGATAAGCCCACGGGAAGTGGACGAAGTTCTAATGGATCACGTTGCGGTAATGCAGGTGGCTACTTTTGCTGTTCCTCATGAAAAACTTGGGGAAGATGTCGCCGCAGCGATTGTCCTGGCTGACGGTGCGAGTGCAAATTCGGATGAACTCCGCTCTTTTGTTCGCCAGCGATTGGCGGATTTTAAAGTCCCTCGCACGATAGTATTTGTGGACGAGATTCCCAAAGGACAGACAGGGAAATTGCAAAGGATAGGCCTTGCGAAGAAGCTTGGGCTCGTAAAATGAAGGTTTGTATCTACGGTGCTGGTGCGATCGGAGGTTACTTGGGCGCTAAGCTCTCGCTTGCCGGAGTTGATGTCAGCCTCATAGCCCGCGGGCCGCACATGCTAGCGATTCAAGAAAATGGTTTGACGTTGCGAGAGAACGAGCATGAAATCAATGTACGTGTACCGTGTACCGAGAATCCTGAGGATTTTTCAGTTCAAGACTATGTGATTCTCGCGGTCAAATCGCATGCCGCGCCGATTATTGCCCCTAAATTGTTGCCATTACTTGGACCCAATACGGCCGTAGTACCAGCCGTAAATGGTGTGCCTTGGTGGTACTTTTATAAGCATGGCGGGCCGTTTGATGGACGGAGGATTGAGATTTTAGATCCGGCCGGCGCGCAGTGGGATCACATTGGGCCTGAGCGCGTGATCGGCTGTGTGTTGTACCCCGCTGCAGAAGTTGTGGAGCCAGGGGTAATCCAGCACGTAGCATTAAACCGGCTGCCTTTAGGAGAACCAGACGGATCTCGCACCGATCGTGCTTTGGCGCTAAGCGGCGCTATGATTGCCGCAGGATTAAGGGCTCCTGTTCGGTCTCGGATACGCGATGATATCTGGGTAAAATTGTGGGGGAATATGTCGTTTAACCCGATCAGTGTGCTTACCGGAGCTACTCTTCGCGAAATCGGAACCGACTCTGGTGTCCGTGTTGTAGTGCGGACGATGATGACTGAGGCGCAGGAAATCGGCGAGGCGCTGGGCGTGAGGTTCCGGATAGATTTGGAAAAACGAATTAACGGTGGTGTTGAAGTGGGCGACCACAAATCTTCGACGCTTCAGGATTTAGAAGCTGGCAAACGTCTTGAACTAGACGCGATACTTGGCGCAGTGTGCGAGATGGGGCGACTTGTAGGCGTAGAAACCCCCGCAATGGACATGATCAATGCCCTCACACGCCAGCGTGCTACGATAGCCGGATGCTATCCCGGAGATTAGTTTGATTTACTAATATCCTAGCGCACAGCCATCCTTGCGCGGGTCAGACCCACCAGTCAATACGCCAGTTTCCCAATTAATTCGTATCGCCTGTCCGCCGCCAAGTGCGACGTCTGCTTGCACTACATCGTGGCCGAGCAAACGTAAACCCTCCGCCACTTCAGGTTTTATGCCTCGTTCCACTTGGAGCTGGTTTGCAAATGCGAAAACACGCGGGGCGTCCAGCGCTTCCTGGACGTCCATGCCATAGTCTAAGACGTTTGTCGCAAAATGAACATGGCCAACTGGCTGATAATGTCCGCCCATTACGCCAAAAGCCATGACTGGCCGACCATTTTCTTTCATCATTCCTGGGATGATCGTATGCATTGGTCGTTTTCTCGGAGCGATACAGTTTGGGTGAGATGGATCAATTGCAAAGCTGGCGCCACGGTTGTTAAACAGAACTCCTGTTTGCGCGTCGAGTAAACCACTCCCAAAGGAATGGAATATTGAATTTATGAAAGAAACCGCGTTTCGTTGCTCATCCACCACGCTGAGGTACACTGTGTCTGCATGTGATGTTTCACCTGGTGCAGGTAGCTCTGGCATCGCTTTTCCCGTGTTGATGATACGGCGAAGGTCTTCGGCGTAATCGTCAGAAAGCAAATGGTCTACTGGTACCTCGGCTTGAGTGGGGTCTGCCAAAAATGCTTCGCGATCTCTGAAGGCAAGTCGGGTTGCTTCGGCTTCTAGATGTAAACGCTCAATGCCAAGAGGGTCGAGCGATTCCAGATCGTAACCACGGAGTATATTGAAAATCTCGAGCGCGATGATGCCCTGGCCATTGGGAGGACACTCGACTATCTCGTATCCACGATAATTCGTGGATATTGGGTCCACATAGTTCGCCTCTGTGGTTGCGAAGTCATCCAAACTCTGCAGACCACCTTTCCCCCTCAAGTAATCTACCATCCGCTCTGCGACCTCGCCCTCGTAGAATCCAACGGCTCCCCGGTCAGCTATCAAGCGCAGGGTTTTCGCTAAGGCGGGTTGATGGTGAATATCACCGGCGTTTGGCGCTTTCCCATTGGGCAGGAAGATTTG
>CAJWOI010000271.1 GCA_913044255.1 uncultured Alphaproteobacteria bacterium | reverse complement strand
TGAGGGCTCCACTATCGCCATGGGAGGCCCGGCAATGATTGAAGGTGGCGGGCTCGGTATATATACGCCCGAGGAAGTTGGCCCGATGTCATTCCAAGTCCCAAACGGCGTGGTTGACATATTGGTAGAAGACGAAGAGGAGGGGGTTGACGTCGCCAAAAAGTACCTCTCCTATTTTCAGGGCCCTATCAATGAATGGGAAGCACCGGATCAACGCAAACTGCGTCACATTGTTCCGGAAAAGCGAGTACGTCTATACGACATGCGGGAAATTATCCAAATAATTGCAGATACAAATTCGGTTTTGGAGATACGAGAAAATTTTGGTATCGGCATTATCACGTCATTCGTCCGGGTAGAGGGAAAACCGATGGGGGTCGTCGCAAACAATCCACATCATCTAGCAGGTGCTATCGATTCAGATGCCGCTGACAAAGGCGCTCGTTTCCTGCAACTATGTGATGCCTTTGACATTCCAGTACTTAGCCTGATGGATTGCCCTGGAATCATGGTCGGTCCCGAAGCAGAGAAGACCGCACTCGTGCGTCATTGTGTGCGCATGTTTAACGTCGGCGCCAATTTGACGACTCCCCTATTCGGGGTCGTAGTGAGAAAAGCGTACGGCCTCGGCGTACAAGCAATGTGCGGCGCGAGCTCACTGGTAGGTTTTTTCACCGTGGCCTGGCCGACCGCAGAATTTGCTGGAATGAATATTGAGGGAGCAGTGAAGCTTGGTCATCGGAACGAGATTGCCGCCATAGAGGACCCGACAGGCCGGCGACACGAATTTGACCGCCGAGTCGAGGAAGCTTACGAAAGTGCGCGGGCAGTAAATGCTGGGACTGGTGGCGGACTAGATGACGTCATTGATCCTGCCGAAACACGGACATGGATAACAAATAGTCTGCGTCGCCTGCCACCGATACCGAGTCGGACGGGCAAAAAATATAACTACATAGACACATGGTAAGCCAAGAAGGGCGGTAGAATGGAATATCAAAAACTAGGGGCCTCTTGCCTCAATGTCTCACCAATCTGTTTTGGTGGAAATGTATTTGGCTGGACCGTTAGCGAAAAGGACTCCTTTAGAATTTTGGACGCATTCCTGGATGCAGGGTTCAATTTTATCGATACGGCAGATGTATATTCTCGTTGGGCAGACGGCAATGAAGGTGGGGAATCAGAAATTATTCTCGGAAAATGGCTAAAAAGCAGAGGTCGACGGGGGGAAATCGTTCTGGCAACCAAATTTGGGATGGACATGGGTTCCGACAAAGTCGGGCTCTCCCCTGAGTACATGGCAACGGCGGTTGAGGCCTCTTTGCGACGACTTCAAACTGACTATATTGACCTCTACCAGTCGCACAAGGATGACGATGGAACCCCGGTGGCTGCAACTCTTGAAGCCTATGCCAAATTGATAGAGCAAGGGAAAATCCGCGAGATAGGCGCATCAAATTTTGCCACGAATCGCCTGAAAGAAGCACTGGATGCCAGTGCCAAGGAAGGGTTGCCGCGCTATCAATCCCTCCAGCCACTGTATAGTCTTGTAGAGCGAAGGGAGTACGAGGGAGAAATGGAAGATCTGTGTTCTGAGGAGAACATAGGTGTCATTAGCTATTTTTCGTTGGCGAGCGGGTTCCTGACCGGGAAATATCGATCCAGTTCTGATGTCCACGGCCGAACCAGAGGCTCGGCAGTCCAGAAATACATGAACGAAGATGGCTTCCGGGTTGTGGAGGCACTGGACGCAGTTGCGGAAAAACATAGTGCCAAACTCGGGCAGGTAGCTCTAGCATGGCTTATGGCGCGGCCAAGCGTAACCGCACCAATCGCCAGCGCCACCAACCCAGACCAGCTGGAAGAGTTGGTCTCGGCTGCGGACCTAATTCTCGACCCTCAAGACATCAACAAAATCAACGAAGCAAGTTCGGATTAGTTTTGGTGGGGTAAGTCATGATAAGACATTTCCAATAGCAACATCACAAGGATAAGGGATGGATATCGGTCTGCAAATGGTGTTCACCGGCTATGGCTGGGAAAAAATCAGCGACCAGCAAGTCTGGGATGAGGAACTAAAGATCGCAGAGATCGCTGCGAACAGCGGATTTGATTGTCTTTGGGCAGTAGAGCACCACTTCCGCGACTACGCGTTCTGTCCAGATAACCTGCAACTAATGGCATACCTGACCGCCAAATATCCAGGAATAGATGTGGGAACCGCAGCCGTTATTTTGCCCTGGCAAGACCCCCTTCGTGTCGCCGAGAAGGCCTCCGTTTTGGACCAGCTTTCTAACGGCCGTCTACGACTTGGGGTTGGGAGAGGCCTCGCACGACGTGAATTCGAAGGTTTCCGAACCACAATGGCCGAGTCTCGCGAACGATTCGATGAGGCGGCCGCAATGATCATGGACTCATTGCGTAACGGTTGGATGGAAGGTGACGGCCCTCATTACAAACAACCAAAAGTCCAAATCCGACCTCGCCCACGTTTCCCAATCGACGGCCGGATCTATGCGGTTGCCTCGAGTGAAGACTCGGTAATTTCGGCGGCAAAGTTACGTGCTAGAATGGTTATGTTTGCAGACCGCCCTTGGCCGAAACGTCTTCCGCAAATTCAACAACATGCAAAATTATTTGAAGAAATGCACGGCGTTGCCGGGCCGCCCCCACTGACCGCAGATTTCTGCGTCTGCACCCCTACGATGGACGGAGCACGAGAAATCAGCCGAGAATATATGGGGACCTTCGTTTACAGTAACTTTGAGCATTATGAACTTATGGGAGACCACTTCTCAAAAGTGAAAGGCTACGATTCCTATGCAGCCAAGATTGAAGTGGCAAAAGAAGTTGGGATTGAAGGCATAATTGATGGCTTTATGGAAGCCGCAGTTTGGGGCACGCCCGATCGTATCTTGCGTGAATTCGAGAAACGCCGGGATATAATCGGCGACTTTGAGCTAACTACCTCGTTTCGGTTTGGCGGTACGCCGTATAAAGTAGCGGAACAGTCGATTAAATTGTTTGCAAAAGAAGTTTTGCCTGTTTTGAAAAACTGGAAGGAAAACACAGCCGAACAGGAAGCTGAATGATAGAGGGGCTAAAGGAAATTTTGGTAAAGAATTTATGTACGACCTGATCATTTGTAACGCACGCATAGCCGACGGACTAGGGAACTCACTGGTCAAAGGAGCTCTTGCAGTGAAGGATGGCCGGGTGGCTGCCGTGGGCAAAGTTGAAGGCGCCGCGACAGAAACCGTTGATGCAAACGGCGATGTGCTCGCACCGGGCGCAATCGATATTCATACGCATTACGACGCCCAACTGACGTGGGACCAAACCGCGTCTCCGTCTCCAGCTCTCGGAGTCAGTACGGTGGTAATTGGCAACTGTGGATTTGGTGTCGCTCCAGCGCCACCACAACACCGCGATACGATTCTCGCGAACCTGGCTGAAGTTGAAGGGATGTCACTGGACTCGCTCACGGCCGGCATTGATTGGGGGTATGAAACTTTTGGTGAATACCTCTCGCTCCTGGAACAAAAGGGCACCTACCCGAATGTTGCCGTTCTCGCATCCCACACCGTTATGCGAACAGCAGTCATGGGTGACGAAGGCTCTCAACGGAACGCTACCCAAGACGAAATCGATCAGATGTTGAGCCTGTTCCGCGAGGCGATGGATGCCGGCGCAGTTGGCCTCGGTTCGTCAAGTAACGTGAATCATCGCGGTGCCGGTGGCATACCCATCGCTTCCCGACTTTCCAGCGACGATGAGTTTCGCGCTTTTGCCCGGGTGTTGTCCGAATATAACCATGGTGTTTTCATGGCGACGTGTGGCGAAAATCACGGGATTCCATTTATAGAAGAAATATGCAGGATCAGCGGCAAACCAAGTTGCTATGCACCGCATTTCTATCATCCAAATCAACCCAAACGAGCGGTACAGATTATGGATCAAGCTGAGGATGCTCGTCAGCGCGGACTCCCAGTGTTCACTCAAGGGTCGTGCCAACCGCTGAGCCTCAGTTTCTTTCTCGATAGCGCGTATTCGTTGAAGACTTATTCTTTATGGCCAGATACTGCAAATCACGATGAGCTGAGAAATATTTTTTCTGACCCTGGCTTTCGCAATGAATTCCGACAGGCTCTTAAAGTTTTTGACAGTGCCCACCTCTTCACAGGACGCTGGGAGTGGGTCTTAATTGCGGTAGCAGGCCTCGAGAAAAATACTAACCTTGAAGGCCGCAATATCGCAGAGATTGCGTCTGAACGAGGTGTTGATCCGTTGGAACTATTCTTCGACCTTGGCCTAGAGGAAGATTTTGGAACTAAGTACACGTTCTTCATGCTAAACATGGTGGAAGATGGAGTTGCAGAGATAATAGAAAATGATGGCACTCTGATCAGTCTATCGGATGCTGGCGCTCATAACGCGCTACTTTGTGACGCCGGATATGCAATGCATTTACTTGGTC
>CAJWOI010000270.1 GCA_913044255.1 uncultured Alphaproteobacteria bacterium | reverse complement strand
TATGCCCGGACACATTCACGCTTCTGGAAGGATAGGCATTGTTTCACGTTCCGGTACGCTCACGTATGAGGCTGTGTCGCAGACGACGGCAGAAGGACTCGGACAAAGCACATGCATCGGCATAGGAGGAGATCCGGTTAACGGGACCAACTTTGTGGATTGCGTGGAGCTCTTCATTGGTGACCCGGAGACAGAAGGGATCATCGTTATCGGGGAAATTGGGGGTACGGCGGAGGAGGAAGTGGCAGAATTCTTAATTCGCTCAGGTAGTGTGAAGCCGATCGTAGGTTTTATCGCAGGACTCAGCGCACCGCTCGGTCGCAGAATGGGTCACGCCGGTGCAATTGTTTCGGGTGGGCAGGGTGCCGCTGCGGAAAAAATTGAGGCGCTTAAAAGCGCTAGCGTTGTGATCGCAAAATCACCCGCTGACATCGGTTCCACGATGGCGAGGGCTCTAGGTTCCTAGTGTGGTAACCCTGTCACTTCAATTCCAGGGTCGTGAGTGGCTAGTTTAGAGACCAATCTGTATACCCGCCCTCGCAAACGAAATGAGGGAATGTTTGGCGTCGCCACGAGGAGAGTACCTAGATAACAAAACGGTTAGTTGTGAGGGTGTTGAAGGGTAAATTTTGGCTTGCCATCATATACATGTCACTGGGGCTATAAACTCCAAAAAGGCCATTCTTGTTCCTGTCCAGTATCGGCTAGATCAGCCAGTGAGCCTAATTTTTTGCTCGCGGATGGGCTGCTTGATAAACAGCTTGCATCTGTGCACCGTCAACCTCTGTGTAGCGTTGTGTACTGGCGAGACTTGAATGGCCAAGCAGTTCTTGGATAGTTCGTAAATCCCCGCCACGAGATAACAAGTGAGTTGCAAAACTGTGACGGAGTGCATGTGGTGTCACATTATCTGATAAGTCTAACTTGATGCGTAATTTCCGCATAACGCGCTGTGCGACGCCAGCGTTAAGCGCACTACCACGGGCACCTAGGAACAAGGCACTATCTAGGTGAGTTTGATAAGGGCACGCGGCCAGGTACATTTCCACTGCTTCCAGTACGCGAGGCAAAAGTGGCACCAGCCGCTGCTTGCGGCCCTTTCCCGTGATCGTCAGGATTTCAGGTCGCCCTGATAGATCTCCGCGTGTTAGTGCAAGCGCTTCACTAATTCTCATTCCTGTGCCGTAAAGGAGCATAAATAAGGCATGGTCGCGCAATGCGAGCCACGCTTTTGGTTCAGTGGTTGGTTGTCCCGCAGCCGTGATTGTTTCTTTCGCATCTCTTTTGCTTAAGGGTCGTGGCACTAATCTATCGCTTTTTGGTGTTCGGAGTGCGGCGAGTGCTGGATTTTGCCCCAGCCCAACGTTGTCCAGATAGCGGAACAGACTGCGGATAGAAGATAGCGCGCGCGCGCGTGACCGGGGGGATAGACCCTGCTCGCTCAACCAGGTCAGCCAGGCTCTGAAATCCCGAATACTGAGTGAGGTGAGATCAGACAGATCGGTTGGATGGCCCAAATGTCCCACTATAAAGGTCGAAAAACTGCTGACATCCTGCTCGTATGATTTGACGGTGTTTGTCGCCATCCGTCGTTCAGCTGAAAGCCACCGCTGCCAATCGCAAATAACGCTTTCGATAGCGGCAGACGTCATTCTGTGGATAAGTCTATTTTGGTCTTCATTTTACAAATATGGACCCAAAACCGATCTAGAAATACTCGATTTACCGATTTTTGGCTTTTGGCAATAGCCTATCTCGGCCGACTAACATGCCAGGCTGAGTCTCAGATAATATTGTTCTATTCACTCCACAGCTTGTCATGAGTCGGTCGCCTGGTCGGGCTCTACATTCATGTCCTCAAGCTTTCCAATCAGTGCTTCCACTCCTTCTCGTGCCACGAGGGAAGTAAACTCAGAACGTTTGGTGGTCAACATGCTTACTCCCTCTGCAGCGACATCGATCACTTTCAGGCCGTCATCTGTTTCGCGAACTCGCCAATCCACGCGGAGCGGGACGACATCTTCTTCATCAAGCATTACCAAGGTATATATCACCGTGTCTTTCTTTGATAGCGCAGCGGACTTTTCTATTTCCATGATCTCACCCTCATAAACTCCAAGCTGAGAGGTATACACCCGTACCAAGTGAGTTCTAAAAACCTGAGCAAATCGGGCCTTTTGCCCAGGCGTTGCTGTTCGCCAGTGACGCCCAAGTACAAGGCGGATAATGGTTGGCATATCGAAATTTTGATTCAAAAGTGCGCGAAAGCCGGCCTCGCGCTCAGTACTTGCTTCGAGAGGCAACTCAAGAACCTTTACCGCCTTATGGATCAACTCATCGATAAATTGTTCCTGTGGAGTTGCTTGGGCAGCGACCGTTGCCGAAAATCCAAATATAAGAACAGCGACGACTGTACTCACCGGGGCCAAACAGAGGCGACGGATCGTCATTGACTAATTCACATATGACAGTTCGCTGTCATCTAGGAAATCTTGCGAATGTCCAAAGAATGGATCGTCAGTAGATGGCTCGCCGTTTTGGATTAGGTCTTCACGACGCTGTCGATACAGACTGCGGATGGTTGCGTAAAAATCCACCGAGGTCCGTTCAATGTCATCGAGATCCTCAATATGGCGCGAGCGTTGGTCAATTCCACTGACTGCAGCCATAGTCCAACCAACCCACTCGAGGCCCGCGTTATCTAGGGCGTAATTCAGGGGGTTGATAAAAAAATCCACGCCCCGACCCAGGCCATCTCTCACTGAGGAGGGTCCCAATACTGGCAGCACTAGATACGCTACTTCACCGCCGCCCCAAACCGCTAAAGTTTGGCCAAAATCTTCATCCACCGATTCAAGCCCTATTGCTTCCGCTACATCGATTAGTCCACCAACGCCGACCGTCGAGTTTACCACGAGGCGCCCTGCCGCTGTTCCTGCACGCCCAAGCTGACCTTGCAAAATAGAATTAGCAAAATTCACCGGCTCACCGAGGTTTTCTAGGACGTTCCTGATCGCCCCGCGCATAAAGTTGGGAAATACCCACCGGTAACCTATAGCTATAGGCCGAAACAGCACTCGATCAAGCGCTAGGTTGGCGTCAAATATCCCACGATTCAACGGCTCTAATGGATCATTGGTTGCTTCCCATTCGGCGAAAGCTTCGGGGTCACCTGTGGGCGGTGTTGCACACGCGCCTAAAACTGCCACGTAACAACACGACGCCACAAAAAACCGCGTTGCTACACCCGCAACCCGCAGCCTCGCATTTGATATGTTGTTATTCCTGAGCAAGCACCCGCATCCTTATCCTGTTCTATCGTAATCGGCTAAATGATTTTCATCATTCGTCGATGTGGAAGAGGCAAATAAAGTCATTAACCCTCGAAATTTAACGGTCCAGTCCCGCTCCAGTTTTCAGGCGCATCCCAAAGACCATCTTTGAAAGCAATCTTATCAGATGTCTCGGTACCACTTGCAACCTGTAAAATCGGTAACACAAGATTCCAGGAAAAACCAGTGTCAGTGCTGCACTTGCTCTCATCATGGCCCAACTGTTGTATATATGTCTCGGTGTTGCCCATCGCCGCGGTAACAGCCGCCTTTGTTGTATATTCTTGGATTGTTGGCTCAACGCCGGGGAATATTTCTGTTCCTTCTCTCTTTCCATAAAACATGAATGGTTCGGGCTCTGACCCCTCACTTTCGGTGCAGTCGAGGTGGTCTGCGAGCTCCACAATAGCGTCCACTATCCAATTAACACATAGTGCCTTGTAGTGTTATTTAATGTAACATTAATACATATTTATATATATACTCAAGTATAACTAATCGACGGGTTGTTATGCTGGATTTCGTCTTACAAGGACTCCGGGCTGCCGGGGAGCCGACAAGGCTGCGCTTACTCGCACTTTGCGCTGACAGCGAACTTACTGTGACGGAATTGACGGAGATATTAGGACAGAGCCAGCCACGTGTGTCGCACCACCTAAAACAACTTTGTGATGCGGGACTGCTTGAGCGTCGCCAAGAAGGGACATGGGCTTTTTATCGAGTGATATCTGATGGTGTAGGCAAAGGGTTGGCTCAGAAATTGTTGGCTCTGCTGCCGAAAGAAGATGGGGCACTAATACTGGATCGAGAGAGACTTAGTAAGGTGAAGCAGGCGCGTGCCGTGGAGGCTCAAAGACTGTTCGCCGAAAATGCGCCGCGCTGGGACGAACTGCGCAGGCTTTACGTGCCCGAGCGTGAAGTGGAGTTAGCTGTTAAGGAGGTGTTTTCCAATATGCACGTCAGCGACTTTCTTGATATTGGGACTGGCACTGGTCGAATTCTAGATTTAATGGCCGACCAAATTGACCGAGGTGTTGGTATTGATCTGTCTCGTGCGATGTTGGCGGTAGCTCGCGTAAATTTACAACGCCCAGGGGCAAGAAACTGTCAGGTGCGGCACGGAGATATGTACAGAATGCCATTTGCGACGGAATCATTTGATGCGGTGTCAATA
>CAJWOI010000269.1 GCA_913044255.1 uncultured Alphaproteobacteria bacterium | reverse complement strand
CCATCCGAGACAGCCGCTCCATCGTACCCCAAACCGAATCCGCGAACTTGGTTCGGAACTGCGGTTCAATTAACACTGGAAGTGTTGCTCACTTTAAGTGTCTTGGCATCGATTAACGGCCAAACAATCATGGCGCAAGTCTCATTCTAAAGTTTTTCTTCTACTAAAATACTCTATGACCACTGAAAAAAAACGGTCTCGGCGTCACCTTGCAGGTGTATATCAAACTGATATTTTGTGTGGTCACTCCAATCTGAATCTGGAACAGCAATCAGTGTGGTACGACGGTCTGGATCTTGAATTATGGCTAGTACCGGATCTTTATCGTTGCTTTTTTCATCGGCAAAGTAGATACGGGTGTGCAATTGGCCGAGAATACCGCGCGCAAACACTGTTAAATTAATATATGGAGCTTGCAAAATATTGTCTTGGTTTTTGGTGCGTCCGGGTTTAACAGTTTCAAAAATATAATTTCCATCTTGGTCAGTAGCAGCTCGAGCAAACCCTAGGAAGTTCAGATTTGCACGATCGTGTGCTGCAGTCAGTCGGCCATCTGCATCTGCCTGCCAAATTTCCAACATTGCGTCGGATACTGGTTTCCCATCCCCGTCCAATACTTTTCCTTCGATGCGGATTTCAGTACCTGATGGAGCATGTATACGATTGCTTGCGATCAATGGCCGTCCGTTTTCATCCGATGTTAAGGCATAGGAAAAAAATGGCCCTATAGTCTGTGAAGGGGTCTGTGAAGGTGTCATTTCTCTAAGATTTTCTTTCTAGCGGGGTCTGATTGTTACCACGAAGGACGATATCGAATCGGTAACCGAGGGCCCATCCCGGTTGGGTGAGATCAAAATCAAGTGTTGAGACCAGTCGCTCACGTTCAGTGGAATCAGTCACAGATTGCAAAATTGGGTCTAGTGGCAATAGCGGGTCCGCCGGGAAATACATTTGTGTGACAAGCCGAGAAAGAAAACTTGGTCCAAACAAAGAAAAATGTATGTGTGCTGGACGCCACGCGTTTGGATGGTTGCCCCACGGATATGCTCCAGGTTTTACGGTGGTGAATTGATACCATCCATCCGAATCCGTTAAAGCTCGGCCTGCGCCGGTAAAATTGGGGTCGAGTGGCGCGTCATGTTGATCAGCTGTATGGGCATAACGACCAGCTGCATTGGTCTGCCATATTTCTATCAAACTCTCCGCCACTGGACACGATCGTTCGTCAAGCAATCTTCCAGCAACTATAATTCGCTCGCCTTGTGGTTCGGCCTTGTGTTGGCGTGTAAGATCAGAGTCGCTCTTGGTCAAGTCGTTGTGGCCAAACGCTGGCCCAGAAAGCTCCGAAAGTGATGGAGGGATCATGATGGGCGGATTAGATGGGGTACGTTTTTCAGTCGAGCGATAGGGCGGAGAAGAATTATTTTCAGCACTGGGCGTATTACTCGAAGGGTGAGTATTTTTCGTCAATTAAACCGTTCCCTATCCATGTTTTGGTCACATCACCGTGAGGTAGATTGTATCACAAATGTATCTAGTGAAAATTTTGGGTTTTACAGGTCCTGATTCGACCACAATGAAGTCCGGTTATGTTTTCTCCATGTTCACGAATTTATAATACTCCGCACGAAAATGGTATCGAGTGGGCATATTATCTTTTGTAAAAAAATATCAAAAACTTTGATAATCTGGTGCTTATAGGCAGGCTAGGTCCTGTTATGTCGAGCGGGAGTCTTTTATGTTATCAGTTGTTCCGATTAGAAATCATGCGTGATTTTTCAAAAGACCACTCAGATTTGGCCCTTAACACTGCAACCCTTGGTCACCTTTTCGAAGGATGCGGGGCAGGTTGGTTGCCCGAAGAGGTTATAGATGCGTGCGCGACGCGAGGTTTCGGCGCCATCGCTTGGTGGCGCCGTGAAATTGGAAAACGGGCATTTGAGATAGGGGAACGTACACGTTCGGCAGGACTTGAAGTGTCTGGCTTATGCCGATCACCATTTCTGGTTGGTCCATTGGCACCCAGTAGAAGGCAAAACGTAATTGATGACTTTAAATTGTCAATTGAGATGGCCTCGGACCTTGGCGCTAGGTGTCTGACAGTTTGTGCTGGTGGTGTAATTGAAGGTTCGCACAGTATTACGGAGAGCCTAAAAGAAGTTACTTCAATTGTTGCGGAGATGGCGCAGTTTTCGCAGTCGTCTGGAGTGAGGCTCGCGGTTGAACCGTTAAATCCCGTGTATGGCGGTAATCGTTCCTGTCTTGTGACGGTCCGTGATGCGGTAGATATGTGTGAAATTATTAAGAACCCGTTGGTTACGATCGCTGTAGATGTGTACCACGTTTGGTGGGATCTCTCCCTTGCCTACGAGTTGGAGCGGGCTGGTGCAGACCGCATCTCCGGATACCATCTGTGTGACTGGCTCGCGGAGACTACTGATGTCCTGTTGGATCGAGGCATGATGGGTGACGGAGTTGCAGATCTGAAGTCTATTCGAGAATCAGTCGAGAATGCCGGTTATTCCGGGTACTGTGAAGTTGAAGTGTTTTCAGCAAATAATTGGTGGAAACGAGATCCCAACGAGGTGCTAGATACATGTGTTGAGCGGTTCCGCACTGTTTGCTAGAGCTTAATTTACTCGGCACTAAAGTGTTTGCTAAAAATGACCGAACTACACTCGGAAAGCCATCGGGGGTTTTATCAATGAGTCCGTCGTTTTCCTACTGCTTGGAGTGCTTGGTATTTGATTGCATTCCAGTCAGCCAAGTGACGAAGCGGTCGTATTTTAATATGTTACCTGACAATAATTCCTCAAATATTTTTGAGTAGCGCAAAAAATATGAAAATTAAATCAGTGACGGCAATTTGGTTGCATGTACCGATCCCGGAAGACCGTCGGCACCGAAGCGACTTTGGCACAGCAGAGTCATTTGATAGTGCATTGGTGCGAATTGAAACTTCATCTGGAGTTATTGGGTACGGAGAGGCTAAGGCGCAGGTCGGTAGTGCGAGCACCAACCACGCTCTATGTGCCCTAATTGAGCAGGAACTTGGGCCACAGCTTTTGGGAGAAGACGCGAGGGATATCTCCCGTTTGTGGGACGTCATGTATAATGGTGTTCGTGCGCACTATGCGATCGAGCGTGGTCACGTATTCCCTGTTCTAGGTCGTCGAGGCATTACTATTTCCGCGATCAGTGGCATTGATATGGCACTGTGGGATATTCTTGGAAAATCTCTTGGAGTGCCTGTTTGGCAGCTTCTTGGCGGAACCAGACACGTTCGGATGCCGGCATACGCCTCCGGCGGATGGGCCCCGGCAGACCGTATTGCTGAGGAATTGTATGGTTTTATAGAGCGCGGCAATTTTAAGGCGGTAAAAATGCGGGTAGGGTCGGGTGATGGGACGCTGGCTCATTCGATCGAGCGGGTCCACTCTGCTCGTGTGGGTTTGGGGGAGAATATCGGCATTATGTGCGATGCTCATGGAACGTTTGATGTGAGTGAGGCCAAACGCTTTTGCCGCAGAGTTACTGACTACGATATAGGTTGGCTTGAAGAACCTGTCACGGCGGATAACAAAGCAGGTTTGGCGGAGGTCCGCGCATCCACCGATATTCCGATTGCTACCGGTGAAAGTGAGTTTACCCGCTTCGCCTTTCGTGATCTCGCGGATAGACGAGCGGCAGATATTTTCCAGCCTGATTTGTCGATTGCGGGTGGAATCTCCGAAGGCATCAAGATTGAAGCGTTGGCAGCTGCTTACCAGATTAAGTTGGCGCCGCATTTGTGGGGTGGGGCACTTACTTTTGCTTCTGGTTTACACTTGGCCGCAGTTGCTTCAACCGGCTTTATCGTTGAGTACTCCCTTGGGGCGAATCCAATGCTGCATGAACTCGCTGAGGAGGACTTCCTGGTTCAGGATGGATTTATTGAAGTGCCGCGCCGGCCTGGGCTCGGTGTCACCATCAATCAAGAATTCGTTGATCGTTATCGAGCAGGATAGACCTCCACCGTAGCAAGCCTTCTTGATTTCCGTGAGTCCGACGGGTGTTACCCGTTTACCCTCCAAGTATGTCCCCGGCGGATTACATCGTTCAAATTGGTTCCGCCATTTCGTGCGGCAGCGATTTGGCTATACACTTGGGACTCATATGTATCAATTGGGTTGCTATATAAAACCCCGATCGCCATTGGATGATTTGGTGGCTGCATGGCGGCTAAAAGTGCTGCCAATGTTCGGTTAGTTTCGTCGTGAACCAACACGTCTTCCTCTGTGATACCGTTTTCACCAAGTGTTACAACTTCAAGCTCGACACGCACTGGGTCAAAACGAAGTCCTTTGTTTTTCTCCCTGCCAAATATTAACGGCAGACCGTGCATGGTGACCACTTGAAGTTCGGACGTTACTTCTCGGTCAGTAAAGTCAGAAAAAACTTTGTCATTATAGACGATGCAGTTCTGGAAGATCTCGATGAAGGCGGTCCCGGGGAAAGATCGAGCACGTTTAAAGGTGACTGACAG
>CAJWOI010000268.1 GCA_913044255.1 uncultured Alphaproteobacteria bacterium | reverse complement strand
GAAATACCAAGCGACTTGGTCCAGGGCTCGATGGTTGTGAGATGTTGGCGAGCAAGAATCTCGGTTGGTGCCATCAAGGCGGCTTGTTCACCCGATTCAACCGCGTTTAGCATTGCCAGAAAAGCAACGATAGTTTTGCCACTGCCAACATCTCCGTGGAGAAGTCGAATCATTCGTGTTTTAGCTTCCATATTTAAAATGATCTCACTGAGTGCTTGATTTTGTGAGTTCGTCAAAGAGAAGGGCAACTGGGATACAAGTTTTTTTCGCAGATAATTTTGCCCTGAAATGCTTCTTCCAGTCGTTTGCCGCATGTGTGTACGAAGTAACGCTATTGCTAGTTGGTTAGCGAGGAGCTCGTCATATGCTAGTCGCTGTCTTGCGATTGCTCCTGGTTTTAGGGCCTCCGTGTTTGGAGGAGTGTGGGCCGATTTAACCGCTTCATTCCAAGTTGGCCATTGCATCCTTCTTAAAAAAGAGCGATCAATCCATTCCGGCAAAATTGGAATTTCAGCTAATGCTGCGGTGATAGCCTTGTTTAATGGCCTATGCGTTAGACCCGACGTAAGGCGATAGACGGGCTCGAGTAATGGCAGATGCTGGGACTCTTCTATGCTTGCTACGTGGTCCGGATGTGTAATTTGTATTTTTCCCTTATAAAATTCAACGCGACCACTTACCACTCGAATTTCGTTAAGTGGTAATTGTTTCTCCAAGTACTCTTGGTGCGAGTGGAAAAATACTAATGTTAGTTTTCCATCTTCGTTTTCGCAGTGGATTCTATATGGTTGACGTTTATGTCTGGGCACCTCATGTTTGACAACGCGTATTCTGAATGTCGCAATCGTTCCTGGGGGCGCATCTGTAAGTTTAGGCGAGAAGCTACGATCTATGATTGCGTTTGGCAGGTGCCACAGTAGGTCCACTATTCGGGAGCCGGCGGCATTTTCAATTAACGCACTTATGCGTGGGCCGATACCCTGAATTCGAGTTATAGGCCTGAAAACAGGGAAGAGGATTTCTGGTCGCATGGCCCACTTTCTGACTTCAGCGCTCAGGCATCGATCGCATTATCCCTCTTGATTTTACGGCAACCGCAGCGAAATTTCTTGAATGCTGGTTGATCGAGAAGGGGAGAAAGAGATTCTTGCTTCTACCTAACATTAAATCAAGTTGCTGCAGGAACCTATTCAGGGCTATTTAAGCCTCCGTTGCTGAGAGGTTAGCCCAACCCGTTATATCCGGTCTACGGCAAAGTATCGTATAGGGAACGAAGAGGCATCATGAGAAATTGCTTGAACGTTCGTCGTCGCCGCCTTCGATACCGGTGCTGGCATCGGGGCTCACGCGAAGCCGACTTATTGTTGGGCCGTTTTGCCGACAACAATATTGAACAATTAGATGAATCCGCTCTAACTCAACTTGAAAATCTTCTCGACCAACCAGATCCGGATATCTGGGACTGGATTGTCGGTCGCCAGCCAATACCGATGAAGCATAATCATCAAATAATGCAACGGCTCAAATCCTTGTCGATACAATTGAAAAAACCGTGAGTCGACTAGCAAAAAATCTTGTGGCGCCAGGCTGGATAGATATTTCAGGCGCCCCTGAAGGTAGTGACGCACTCGAAATCTCGAAGTTCTTGTCTGCACGACCCAAGCAGGACGTGATGTATATCGCTCGCGATGAGACACGCATGGCTGCAATGGCCGAGGCCCTGTCTTTATTCGTTCCAAGCGAAAAAATATTACTTTTTCCTGCTTGGGATTGTTTGCCATATGATCGCGTATCCCCGAACAATAAGGTTATTTCGCGACGCCTACGAACTCTTATCGATTTGGCAAAAGGTTATGAGTCAAAACTAAGTAGAACTGTTTTGCTTACGACTTGTCATGCCGCGTTCCAAAAAATTCCAAAAAGGAGTTCATTGAATCCGGAGCATATCTCAATTGAAGTTTCCGTAGAACTCAATGCGAAGGCATTGACGGGATATCTCAAACGCAATGGTTACGTTCGTTCTGGGACCGTAATGGAACCTGGTGAGTATGCGATTCGTGGTGGCATTATTGATTTATTTCCCTCTGACTCTGATAGTCCTGCACGAATTGATCTTTTTGGCGATGTAGTGGAATCAATAAGAATTTTTGACCCTTTGACACAGAGGAGTGCAGATAAACGCGAAAAGATTGATTTAATTCCGGGATCAGAGGTACTGCTAAGTGACGAATCAATAGCGCGTTTTCGAATTAGATACCGAGAACTATTCGGAGCGACAGTGGGCGAGGATACTCTTTATGAGTCAGTATCATCGGGTCGTCGTCATGCGGGGATGGAGCATTGGCTACCTCTATTTCACGATGGCCTTGAGACCATCTTTGGATATTTCCCATCAGGAGTAATTCTTCTGGATCATCTCCTTGCTGAGGCAGTGGACGAACGTCTGAATGTGGTGAATGATTTTTATGAGGCACGCAAAGAAGCATGCAGAACATCATCTGCGATCAATGTGCCTGTATATAAACCCATCCCAACAGAAGAATTGTTTCTTACCAAGGGTGAATGGACCGAACAACTGTCCAAACGTGCAGTAGGGTCGTTTTCGGCCTTTCATGCGTTGCCAACTGATCGCACCCAAGTTGATTTGGGAGCTAAGTATGGGCGTGATTTTTCACCTGAACGGAAAAATAAGGATGCTGTTCTCTTTAATGAGGTCGGTCAGCATATTAAATCTCTACTTAACAAGGGAAGGCGAGTAATAGTCGCATGTCGTTCGTCGGGTGCTAGGGATCGTTTGTCTCGGTTGTTGAGAGAGCATGGTATCGGGGCCACGGCAATAGTAGATCGATGGGCTCAGTTTATGGATTTCGAACATGACATCGTGGGGCTTGTACTGCTGAGTATTGAGACTGGGTTTGAGACGGGCCAGTGGGCGTTTTTAAGCGAACAAGACATTCTCGGAGATAGACTTCTCACACGTTTTGGACGCCGAAAACGTGCGAAGAATTTTTTATCAGAAGCCACAAGTCTGGCTTTGGGCGACATAGTGGTACATGTGGAGCACGGCGTGGGGAGATTTGAAGGCCTAGAGACAGTGAAGGTTGGCACTGCTCCACATGATTGTGTGAAGCTCATCTACTCAGGAGGTGATCGACTATATCTTCCGGTTGAAAACATTGAGATGCTTGGTCGTTACGGGGCCACAGAAGCTGCTGTTAAGCTCGATAGTTTAGGTAGCGTTGCGTGGCAAAACCGAAAATCAAAAGTAAAAAAACATCTGAGAGATATGGCAAAAGAACTCATTGAAACCGCGGCAAATAGGGCCCTGAAGCCGAGCGAATCATTGAGTGTTTCCAGCACCCTATACGATGAATTCAGTGCACGCTTTCCGTATGCCGAGACCGATGATCAGTTACAGGGGATAGACGACTGCATTAGTGATCTGGCAGCGGATATTCCAATGGATCGCCTAGTGTGCGGTGATGTTGGGTTTGGGAAAACCGAACTGGCACTCCGTGCTGCATTTGTTGCAGTAAATTCAGGAAAGCAAGTTGCCGTGATCACTCCAACTACGCTTCTTTCCCGCCAACACTTTGAAACATTTAAAGAGCGGTTTAAGGGGTTCCCTTTTTCTATCGCGCAGTTATCCCGTTTAGTTCCGTCAAAAGAAGTTACGGCGGTTAAAGAAGCACTTGCACGTGGTGAAATTGATATAGTCGTTGGAACACATGCCTTGCTTTCTAAATCAGTTATATTTAACAAATTAGCCCTAGTGGTAATTGATGAGGAGCAACATTTTGGTGTCGCGCAGAAAGAGCGATTAAAATCCATCAAGGCAGATGTGCACATATTAACTCTCACTGCGACCCCGATACCTAGAACCTTGCAGCTAGCACTTTCGGGGGTTCGTGAGATGAGTATCATTGCGACCCCACCGATTGATCGTTTGGCCATAAGAAGTTTTATATTACCTTATGATCGGTTGGTGGTAAGGGAAGCAATACTCCGGGAACATTTCCGCGGTGGTCAGGTATTTTATGTTTGCCCACGAATCACAGACCTGGAAAATGTCGCCATTGAATTGGGAAAGATTGTTCCCGAAATTAAATTTATAATTGCTCACGGAAAGATGGCGGCGAGTCGTCTGGACTCCGCTATGACTGCCTTTTATGACCGAAAATTTGATTTGTTACTTTGCACCACTATTATCGAGTCCGGACTGGATATACCGTCGGTTAATACTTTAATAGTGCATCGTGCAGATCGTTTTGGACTTTCACAGTTGTATCAATTACGAGGTCGTGTGGGGCGCTCTAAGACCCGAGCGTACGCGTATTTCACTGTAACATCATCGGCTTTGCTTAAGGGCCAGGCGTTGAAGCGACTGCAAGTTTTGCACAAGCTTGACAACCTTGGGGCGGGTTTTTCTCTTGCCAGCCACGATCTTGACATACGTGGGGCAGGAAATCTTCTGGGACAGGAACAATCTGGGCATATCAAAGAGATTGGAGTTGAACTTTATCAACAACTA
>CAJWOI010000267.1 GCA_913044255.1 uncultured Alphaproteobacteria bacterium | reverse complement strand
TTTCAATCATGGCCAACGCAGATCGAATAGGTCGGCGACTAGCGCATAATTCATGGTAAGACCCATCTTTAACTAAGTGTCGTTAAATCCTACCTACTACAATGCAGTAGAGGAAAGCTTGTGTGCAGGGCAAAATCTTGGCCGAAACCACCCCGGGGATAGAAATCCTATTGTCGATTCAACTGAATTGATATCCTAATGATTGTAATGGATTACAACTCAGAATAAAAAATAACGTAGAGATCACCCCCATATTTTTAGATCAATATTTTGGCAATTATCTTTCGTTTGCCCTAAAGTTGCATCTGCTTAAAAACTCCCTACCTTATCTGCGGCGATGTGGATGAGTTAATTCAAACGAGAGACATGGCACGCGCGCTACTAATAAACCCTTCGTATTTTTTGACTTACGGTTCTAACGAAGGCGGTATAGCGTTTCCAGTTTACCCAATACTGAGTCTAGCAGCGATCGGCGGAGCACTGAGAGCGCGAGGCCACACTTTCAAGATCCTTGATCTCTCCTATCGACAATACGAGCCTCAAATTATCCGCGAAGAAATCCAACAGTTCCGGCCAGATTTGATCGGAATTACTGCAACAACACCTCTCGCAAATCAAATGCGCGATATCTCGTATATCGCAAAAGAAATTGACCAAAACATCATAACCGTTGGAGGTGGTGCTCATCCGTCGGCAATGCCCTTTGAGACAATGGCACAGTGCGCACTCGACGCCATTGCCATGGGTGAAGCCGATTTCGTTGCGGCCGATATCCTTGATGGGATCCCGCGTTCTCAAATACCAGGTTTATATTGGCGGGACGGAGATAGAATTCGCTCCAATTCCCCCAGGCCCCTTCTCACGGACTTGGATCAGCTTCCGATACCAGCGTGGGACGCTTATCCACCGGGGTCAAATCGCCGAATGACGCGCATTATCGCTCGTCATAACCCAGTTACGACTATCGAGTTCTCCCGTGGCTGTGTTTTTAATTGCGATTTTTGCGGTAGTAAAAACACCATGGGGCTTGGTTACCGCAAGAAATCACCGGAACGGTGTGCTGAGGAAGTCTTGGTTGCCGAAAGCTTGGGATACCGAGAAATGGTTTTGGTGGATGATATTTTTACTAGCGACAACCAGTGGGCGGCTGCAGTGTGCGAGAAAATTATTCGCACAGGCACCCGTATGGCGTGGACGTGCACCAACGGCATTCGTGTTGACAGCGCCAATAGCGAGCTCTTTCGATTGATGAAACAGGCTGGGTGTTACCGAGTGTACTTTGGCTTTGAGTCTGGGAACGACAAAGTGCTAGAAGGATTTGGAAAAGGCGGAAAGGCGACATTGGAGAAAGGAGTCGAAGCAGTAGAGCTTGCGCGACAGGCAGGTTTGGAACCCAACGGTTTCTTTATGGTAGGCCTAAGTGGCGATACAGAGTCCAGCATGCAGGACACCATCAACTATGCAAAACGTGTCCGTCTTGACACAATGAAGTGCGGAATAACAGTGCCGTTTCCAGGTACGCCGATGTTCCGCAACCTGCAATCCCAGGGTCGCATCAAGACACTAGATTGGGATAAATATACTGTCTACAACAGCGCCGAGAAACTTTTCGATCACCCAACCTTGTCATGGAGTACTATCAATCTATATTTCAAAAAATTCTATAGTGAAGCCTATCTAAAAAATCCATCTTATATCTGGCGCCGCCTTCTCTTTACACTGAAGAATGCGGAAATTTTAAGCAATCTTTTTTATACATTTAAGTTCCTTTCACTCATCTTCTCAGGCCAAAAAAAGTATGCCCCCAAGGAAAATTATGCGTACAAACATCGGTGGGAGATGCTCAATTATTCACCTAGTACCGAAATACGGGCATATGAAGTCCCAAAAGCGCGAAATGCTGTTACGCGACGCCACAAGAAAGTCCTTAGAAACTGAAAGGATGAGCTCACATCTCCAAAACCGCAGCTCTGCAAATTTTGTCTGCTGTGAGCAACAGGCGCTATGACCCACAAGGTCTATCCTGTAAGACAGTCTGGTAAGCCCGAAGAACTCGCCTCTATTGTTTGTTCTTACCTCTCGGCACATTGTTGCTTGGGATCAACCCATAACTAAGGTATTGCAACCGCTTCGCTTCATGCCGGCCCTTGCCTACATTGTCGAGAATCAAAGCACAAGCGAGTGCCATAAACCCGATCAGCATTAAGCCCGTAGCCAATATCGCCGTTGGTAAGCGTGGGACTAGTCCGGTTTCTTTGAAGGTAATGATTAGCGGGTACCCAAGCACCACCGAAACTAAACCAAAACAGATTGCCCACATACCGAAAAACAAAAACGGCCGCACCTCCATAAATAACAACAAGAGAGTACGCAAAATACGAAAACCGTCTGGTAAGGTGGACAACTTACTGTATGAACCTTCAGGCCGCGGCCGATACGTCACTGGAACCTCAGATACAGGCACCCGCAAATTGGTGGCATGCACCGCCAACTCTAGTTCAATCTCAAAACCTTTTGAAACTGCAGGAAAAGATTTCACGAAGCGTCTCGATAATAGTCTAAAACCAGAGAATATATCCTGAAAAGTACTCCCAAACAGGAGGCTAGCCGCCCGGTTAAAGAAACGGTTACCAAAGATGTGCGCCGGAGGGAAAGCACTACCGTGTTCTGGTTGACGCTTACCGACCAACATATCGATTCGTTGTTGCAACATATGGTTTAAATGGACCTCGATTTCGGAGATATCATAAGTCATGTCACCATCTGAAAGGATATATATATCAGCCTCAATATCTACGAACATGCGACGAAGAACATTTCCTTTGCCTCGGTTCCTTTCACTGTGTACGACAGCACCGGCGGATCGTGCGCGGTCAGCAGTTTGATCTCTAGAGTCGTTGTCATAGACGTATATACGGGCCTCAGGCAATTTACGGCGAAAAGCTTCTATTACCTGAACGATCGTTGCTTCCTCATTATAACAAGGCAACAAAACAGCAATATCGATCGACGCCCAACGCAGTTCAGATATTTTGTGGTCTGGCGAATTAGTCAAGGGGCAAGCCATTTCTAATCACTATTTATCTCAGCGTACATGATTGTACGTCCTTTGGCCGTCGGATCGCTCGCATACGATCATTTATGTCACCTATGTCTCTCGGATCCAAAATCAAATTCATGTAACGAACCGTCAAAAGCAAGGGTTTGATCATTTAGAGCCCCAAAATATTTTAACGCGATTTCTTGTACAAGCCACGAGCACAACCCACAATGAAATAACTTTCCCAGACAAATCAAGTATTGGTAATACATACACAGACCTTTATTGATCGCGGACTGATTGTATACAAAGGAACCCGCGACATGTATGTCTCATGTTGAAGTAACGAAGTTGATTTTACCGATGATCAGCAACGACTTCCCAAGATACATGCCTACGTATGAATGGAAACGTTGCCTAGAATGCGACAAATCAGAATGAACCTATTCCGCGCGTGTGATAACCCGCTCATCCTCGCGTTTACGTTGTCATTAGTTAGTCTGGCAATATTTTCTGCGCCTGAGCCCGACCACCCGCCCGACCGCTACGACGCATCCCAATATTTGGCAACAGCTTTAAATATTTACAATAATGGTGTGTTTTCTGAGGGTGATGCGAGTATCACGGGGCCTGCAACCGGCCGCGAACCCAGTTATGGATTCTTTCTCGCGGCTCAAATGTTCCTTGATAAAAAACTAGCATCAATCACACTCAGTTGCCTGCTATCTAAAGACGGGTGCGGAAAGAAGCATTATGGTCTCTCCGTATTCTGGAATCGCGTGCTAATTGCCGCATCGGGATTTTTCATCTTCCTTTCGGCATTCCACTTATCAAAAAACAGACTCCTTCCAGCGACGGTTGCCGGCCTTTACATTTGGCTCAATTTTGAGTCACAAAAGTTTGTGGCTTACCTAATTTCCGACTCACTAGCCATGTTTCTGTCGGCGTTACTTATTTGGTCGATCATTTGGGCCAATAGCCGCAATTCGTGGCTTTGGTGGTCACTTCCGGGCTTTACGCTGGCGGCCTTAATTTTAACAAAAGCGATATTCCTCTATCTGATACTGGTGTTTGCTCCGTTGGCCATTGTTTTTGGCCTCACGTCAAAAACCCGCCGCCAGAATATACTTCCGGCCATGTTAATTTTCTTTCTTTGCTGTGCCTTGCCGATTTCTGCTTGGGTCGCTCGAAATGTTGCTGTCGACGATTTTTGGGGTATTACAGAAGGGCGCAATCAGATTGCCGTAAGTGTCAGGGAAATTTATAACGACATAACATTTATAGAGTACTGTGCAGGATTCGTATATTGGACAAGAATCAAAGGAGATGGTTTAGCGCACCGCCTTTTCCCAAAAGAAACCATCGGTAAGCTGAGACATGACACTGACGATGGATTTTTTCGCAGGGGTCATCAACGAGTTGATGAGCTAGTATACGAACACATGACTTCGGATGATGTGCCATACAAGGCCGCGTCTGACGAAGTTAAAAATCAGATAC
>CAJWOI010000266.1 GCA_913044255.1 uncultured Alphaproteobacteria bacterium | reverse complement strand
TACCCCGATGTAAAGAGTAGAGCAGAATCTTTGCCGTGAAGATCGGCGAGTTCTCGTTCCAACAAGACGTGGTAGTGGGTGGTACCTGAAATATTCCGAGTCCCGCCAGAGCCAGCACCAACGTCTTGGATAGCCTGAGTCATAGCATTGCAAACTGTGGGGTTCTGGCCCATCCCAAGATAGTCGTTGCTGCACCAAACGACCACATCGCGGGCATTCCCTCGATCGTCGTAAAAGGAAGCACGAGGGAAGGTACCGGCATGACGCTTTAAATCAGCAAACACGCGGTAGCGCCCCTCATTACGTAAGCCTTCTAGGGCTTTATCAAAGAAACCGTGATAATCCATATCCAGGCCTTAAATCAGTTTAGGTCAGTCGCCCGATTAATTTTTGCCATAACGGTTCTGACCTCAACTTATACGTCCCAATTCTTAATTTAAAGGCACGACCCTAGACTAGCCAGACCAAGTATTAACTACATTGACGAGAATCACATCGGGGGGAAACTTACAATCTAATTATCGATTTGGGCCCCTTGTTTGTGGATAAGGCTGCCACCGTGCTAAATCAGTTTTTGGGAGAACTCCCGGGTTGACTGCGCTACGAGGCCATCGCCCAGTCAACACCGTTGCAATTTCCCTCCCCATACGACGCAGAGCCTCCGGTCTCATGCGGTCCGACGCTGACGCAACGTGCGGAGAGCAAATAACATTGCCCATTTTCACCAAAGGGTTATTTGAATCTGCTGTTATTGGCTCTTCTTCAAACACGTCCAAAGCAGCGGCGGCTATCTCTGCATTCTCCAAAGCCGTAATCAATGCACTCTCGTCAACAGTCGGTCCCCGCCCATTATTAATAAAAATAGCAGACTTTTTCATAGCTGAAAAATGCCGGTTAGTAAGCATATGGCGGGTCTCGTCGTTTAACGGTGCATGCATCGACACAAAATCCGACCTTTGAAGTAAACGAATGAGACTGGGTTCTGGTTCAACTCCAACAGAACTCATCTCCAATTCGGACAGATAGGGGTCATAGGCAATAACTCGTAAACCAAATGCATGACAACGCCGAGCAACAGCTTTAGCTACGTTCCCGAAGGAAACAAGTCCTATCGTCTGCCCCCAAAGCCTGGGAAAGCCGGACAATAAGTCCCGTCCTTTTGCCCACTCTCCTTCAACAGTCATGCGATGCATTTCCGGTAACCGTCGAAAGGCTGCTAGGAACATAGCCATCGTGTGGTCGGCAACTTCCTCTATAAAAATATCAGGCACATTGGTCACTACAATTCCGTACTCTGTCGCTGCATCGACATCAACCGTATCGGCACCAACTGACCCCAAGCCGATAACTTTACACTTTTCCAGAGCAGCGATTATTTCTCTGGTTATTCGCCTGTTGTGACCGATTACTGCGTCCGCATCCCGCGAGGAATTAATGAACTCATCCACCGTCGAGGCCTCGACCTCGATTATGGAAGCGCCTATTGGGTCGAGAGCCTCTCTTTCCATTTCGTATGCGTTTTTACCAAATATGCTGCCTGTTGCCGGACGTTGCACGGCAACTTTAAATTTAGGCTCCACCATATGCCTAATATCCTCCCATTTTCACAACGACGTTAAAATTAACTTCCTAAGCCGCGTTGCTCATGTGGCTTCTTCTCAGCCCAAATTGGGCCAGTGAACCAGATGACTAGACCTTGTTCCAGGCCACCATCTTCTGAGTCTGCTGACCAAGGCCGTCAATCCCAAGTGTCACCACGTCACCAGCCTTGAGAAAACAAGGAGGTTTCATGCCCGCACCAACCCCAGGCGGTGTGCCAGTTGAGATTACATCGCCAGGATTCAAAGACATCAGTTTACTTGTGTAACTAATCAACGTAGCAACATCGAATATCATGGTCTTCGTATTCCCATCTTGTCTCCGTTCACCATTGACATCACACCATAATCGACACCTTTGAGGTTTTGGCATCTCATCCTTGGTGACCAACCACGGACCCATTGGCCCAAACGTGTCGCAACTTTTCCCTTTCGTCCAAGTAAGACCCATCTTCATCTGAAAAAATCGTTCTGACACATCATTACAAATAGTGTATCCCGCCACATAATTGAGAGCGTCCTTCTTAGAAACATGCTGCGCACGAGTGCCGATCACAACACCCAACTCTACTTCATAGTCGGTTTGCTTTGACCCTCTTGGCACAGCAACATTGTCGTTCGGACCATTCAGCGCACTATTCGCTTTCAGAAAAATAATTGGCTGATCCGGAATAGGCGAGTTTGTCTCCTTGGCGTGATCAACGTAGTTCAAACCAATACAGACAATTTTCCCCGGCCCATCCCACGGAACCCCGTAACGTGGTCGCCCCTTCACAAGTGGCAAGTGTTTTGCGTTTATTCGCGCAAGTTTTGACAGTGCTTTCGGCGAAAGCTGGTCAGCTGTTATATCAGCAATTCTCCCACTTAGATCGCGAAGCTTTCCATATTCATCTACTAAACCTGGTTTTTCACGGCCCAATCGGCCGTAGCGAACTAATTTCATAAATTACCCTCCGTAGTCAGAATATTTCGTCAGATACAGATACCTCCGTCGACAATCATGGTTTGCCCCGTTACGAAGTCAGCTGCATCAGAAGCTAGGTAAACAACCATTTCAACCAACTCCTCCGCGGTGGCAAGTCTACCCATGGGCTGGCGGGCGATAAACATTTTTCGAGCCTCTACAGGGTTGTCATACGCATCGATGCGATCCTGCAACGAAGGTGTATCAACCGTGCCTGGGCACAGGGCGTTGCACCTAATTCCATCTGCTACGAAGTCGGCCGCGACCGACTTCGTGAGACCAATTACAGCTGCTTTCGAGGCCGAATAAGCAGCACGATTTTGAATTCCCTTCACCGAAGATGCAACGGATGCCATGTTGATAATCCTGCCGCCTCCGGCGTCGATCATACCGGGCAAATACTTTTGGATCACACGAAACATGGATCGAACATTTAGGTCAAATGAGAAGTCCCAGTCTTCCACCGGGCAATCAAGTACTGACCCATTGGCAACATAACCCGCACAGTTAAACAAAATATCAACTGGGCCGGTACGTGAATATGACATTTCTATTTGCTCGGCCTTAGTAACATCGAACTCAAAGCAAGTCGCGTTAGGAAGACCAACAAGTTTGCTTTCATCAATGTCCGTTGCGAACACGCGCGCACCTTCTCGCAGAAAAGCTTCTGCCGCTGCTCGGCCCATACCTTGCCCGGCGGCTGTAATAAGTGCCGTTTTTCCCTTGAGTTTCAACATGAGGCCGGCAAATAGTCTTCACGAATTGGGCTGAAAATATCCACCTCAACAACATCGCCGCCCACCGCGAAACCGCCATGGTAGACCCCCGAAGGGACATGCATGACAGAGCCCGGGCCAAGATCGAAGGTGCCATTGTCACATTCCATCCGAAAAGTACCTTCGAGAATGTAAGCAAATTGCTCGTGCGGGTGATTGTGGCGTGGAAACTCCGTTCCTTCTTTTATAAAATACATCACGAGCATCGCCCGCTCTCCGACGATGACTTTTCGTCGCACTCCCTCCATAACCTCCTCTTCACTCACATTATCCCAATCATAAGCGATGGGATCGAGCGCGCTAACGACGGATACTGATGCTGCCATATTCCTCCCCCTCACGTAGTGAAACACCAACTAATGCACCGTTTTCCTTGACAATAACGGTGACCATCATGGCTCGGCAAGCGGTTTTCCCGACCGATCAACAGATTGCGCCCGTGTTTCTTTACAATTAATCTGCGAGCTGAAGCGAAATTGATAAAGGGTGATGCGATGTCTCCTGACACGGAAGTGACCATTCGTCTCCACGACGCCGATAACGTCGTGACCGCTAAGGAGACGGTCCCGGCGAACACCAACGTTCCTGCGGAAGGATTGGCCACGACCATAGAAATCCCAATGGGGCACAAGGTCGCTACCAAAGCCATTTCGGCAGGCGAAGCAATCCGTAAATACGACCAAATTATCGGCTTTGCGACAGAGCAAATAAACCCAGGCGCGCACGTCCATACTCAGAATGTAGAGATGAAAGTGTTCGATCGTGACTACAAATTCGGGGAAGACACAAAACCGACAAACTATGTACCAGATATCGAACGAGCGAAATTCCAGGGTATTTTGCGCCCCGACGGCAGAGTAGCAACTCGGAACTACATTGGAATACTAACTTCGGTAAACTGTTCGGCAACTGCAGCCCGTTATATTGCAGACGCTTTCTCTGGTGACGCACTGGCCGACTATCCTAACGTCGACGGAATTGTCGCCTATACACACGGAACAGGCTGTGGCATGGCGGGTTCCGGGTTGGGTTGGGAGCTATTGCAAGCAACAATCAACGGTTACAAACGTCATCCAAATTTTGCGGCTCTGCTCATGGTAGGCTTAGGTTGTGAGGTCAATCAAGTGGCTGGTATGTTGGAACGTCATGGCTGGACCCAGGACGGTACATTTCAAGCGATGACCATTCAGGATACCGGTGGCA
>CAJWOI010000265.1 GCA_913044255.1 uncultured Alphaproteobacteria bacterium | reverse complement strand
CAATGGTCGAAATAGCTGCAAGGAGAACAAAGAAAGCGAAAAGCAACGTCATCAATGGTTAGAAGTTGTACGGGGTGTGCTTTGTTCATGTGAGGGCTCCTTGCCACTGGCAGATAAAGTTGGTTTGGAATACCAATCACGGGCCGCGTGATTGGCGAGCAGGCGGACAAGTTGATGCAGGGCATCATTAACATCACCGGATCCCTCGGTCGGTTCCGAAGAAGATTTAGGTTGATTCTGATGTGGGTGTATCTTGTCCATGTATTGAAAATGGCAGAGAAACAGATATTGATAAACACGGTAATTTCTATATTATAGCGTTAAACCGTGTCTAACTCGTGTCTGAGGGCCAGCATGTTCAATTCAACAACAGGTGATCTGACTTGGTCTGTTTGCACCGCCGGATATGAGGTCGTAGAAGCTGAAGAAGAGACGAATGTTCCTGATGCTCAGCTAGGCACCGATTTTTATCTATCAGAAACACAACAGGCCTATCTTCTAAAACGGGGTGTGGTCCGAGCGAAGGAGCTGGATACGAAAGAGTACATTCCTTCTAGTGAAGCGGATGGGCTTGCACGCCAGTTGGCGGCGATGTTCCAGTATGAAAACCCGCTTGTTCAAAGCCCAACTGATGATCAGGTTCTCGCATTCAGTAATCGATTTGGGCTGCTGGTCCCTGGTGACAAGATGTACGTCCACGATATAGTTCTGACCTGCAAGTATCTACATCTGTTTGCAGAGGCGATTGACCGGGGAGACAAGGTAAAGGCCCGCGAGGTTTTTAATAATACAGTAGTTCCTGGTATGACCGTTCGTCTTATCGGCAGTAAATCCGGCAGGCTAACGGCAGATTGGAAATTAGAGGTGGAACCCGTAAATCTAATTGCTTTGGCTTGGCTACAGATTGCTTCTGAATTGACCGCAGGGAAAGCCATGAAAAAGTGTGATGCACCGGATTGTCTAGAGTGGTTCCCAGGCAGATCGAACAAACGGTTTTGTAATAACCGGTGCAAGATGGCATTTCATCGCCATCATAGAGCAGGTTAATAAACAGTTTCATGACATATATCTATTCCACGTTCATGAAGAAGATCTTCCACATTACGAAGCGAGAGTGGAAACCTCACATACATCATTACTGCCAGGCGGATGATTTCGGGTGATGTTTTGAAATAACGGAAAGGATTGGGATTTTTCATCCAAGAAGGTTACGGATTTAGCGCGTGACCGTCAAAACCGATTTTAATCTGACAGCACCCGGCTGTTAATTAGTATGGCACTATGAGAATGCTACGACATCGTCAAAGTCGATTTTCTTCTGACAGTGCCAGCCGGACACTCTCTTACCAATAAAACCTAAACGTCCAAATTTATCTGACGACGTACAGCCGTCAAACTCAGTTATGCCTAATAAATAATCAATATATAATAACGATTATTTATTAGGCATATAAAATACGGATACGGTTCAATTGACACGTACCGTTTTTCAGAATTAATCAAATAAACCATTGATAATATTAAATTATCCAACAGACCCCCGGTTTGGCACGCCTTTTGCTACACGGTTCGTAAGGGGATTCTATTGGGGTTGCACCCTCGCAATTGAACCAATCGGCCCCAATTTTAACTAGAGGATTTTGACCAATGAAAAAGAAACTCGTCCTCGTCGGCAATGGTATGGCGGGTATGCGAACGGTCGAGGGACTGCTCGAACTCGCACCAGACCTTTACGACATTACTGTTTTTGGGGCCGAGCCACACGGTAACTATAATCGTATTATGCTGTCGGCTGTCCTCGCCGGTGAGCAGACGCTCGATGAAATCATGCTCAACGACGAACGGTGGTATGCTGACAATGGCATTACCCTTCGTAAAGGCGAAAACATCGTTGGCATTGACCGCAACAATAAATTGGTCAAAACAGCCGATGAAGAAGCTACGCCATATGACCGTCTGCTATTGGCGACAGGCTCAGATCCCATAATTCTACCCATTCCTGGCCACGATCTACCCGGAGTGGTCGGTTTTCGGGGCATTCAAGATGTCGAAGTGATGCTTGAAGCCGCTCAAAAGCACAAGAACGCCATCGTCATAGGCGGTGGATTGCTTGGCCTGGAAGCAGCCCACGGGCTTATGAAGCAGGGTATGAATGTAACGGTTGTCCATTTAATGGATAGGCTGATGGAACTTCAATTGGACGATGTAGCGGCAGCCATGCTGCGCCGCACGCTCGAAAAAAGCGGCATGAAGTTTCTGTTGTCGGCTGAAACCGAAACGATCCTTGGTGGAAAAAGCAAAGCGAAGCGAGTCACCGGCATAACATTAAAAGACGGTACAAAGTTGCCGGCGGATATCGTCGTCATGGCCGTCGGTATTCGCCCGCGTAAATCCTTGGCGCAAGATGTCGGTATTTATTGCGAGCGCGGTATCGTCGTGAATGACTGTATGTTGACGTACGATCCGGCTGTTTTCGCTGTTGGGGAATGTGTTCAGCACCGTGGCCAAACTTATGGTTTGGTCGCGCCGCTGTTTGAACAAGCCAAGGTTTGTGCCAACCATCTGGCTGATTACGGGCATAAATCCTACAAGAGTTCCGTACTTTCCACGCGTCTCAAAGTTACCGGGATCGATTTGTTCTCGGCTGGAGATTTCAAAGGTGGCGAGGGTACTGAAACTTTACTGTTCCAGGATGCCGGCCGAAATATCTACAAAAAATTAATTTTGGAGGACAATATTATTCAAGGCGCAGTTTGCCTTGGTGACACGGTTGATGCCGCCCGCTATTTCCAGCTGATGTGCGATAAAGTGGATGTTTCGGATGACCGCGACCGCCTGTTGCTTGGTCAATCCACTCATGGCGATTCAGGGCACGCTTCAGAGAATGCTATTCTCGCGATGAGTGATGCTACCGAAATCTGCGGCTGTAACGGCGTCTGCAAAGGCGATATCACTAGCGCTATCACGGATAAGAAACTGTTTACCCTGGATGATGTCCGCTCCCACACCAAGGCTTCTTCATCCTGTGGTTCCTGCACCGGTCAAGTGGAGCAGATTCTCGCATTCACCTTAGGCGGGGACTATTCGAAAACTCCCGCTATGAAACCGCTCTGCACCTGCACCGAGTTCAGCCATGACGAAATACGGCAAGCTATTACCGATAACGAGCTCAAGACTATTCCTGAGGTGATGGGTTTTTTGGAATGGCTCACTCAGGATGGCTGCATGACTTGCCGCCAAGCGCTTAACTACTACTTGCTTTGTGCTTGGCCGGGTAAGTATGAGGATGATGGACAGTCCCGTTTCATCAACGAACGCGTTCACGCCAACATCCAGAAAGACGGCACTTTTTCAGTTGTGCCGCGGATGTGGGGAGGGCTCACCAATCCAACGGAGCTTCGCGCCATTGCTGAGGTGGCGGAAAAATTTGCCGTTCCAACTGTCCATGTCACTGGCGGTCAGCGGATCGACTTGCTGGGTATCGAGAAAGAAGATCTGCCCGCAGTTTGGCGTGAGCTTAATAAAGCAGGCTTGGTTTCAGGACATGCTTATTCAAAGGGCGTGCGTACAGTCAAAACCTGCGTCGGTTCCGAATGGTGCCGTTTCGGCACCCAGGCTTCGATGGCAATGGGCGTCAAAATTGAGAAAGCCTGCAGAGGATCATGGACTCCGCATAAGTTTAAAATGGCAGTTTCCGGCTGTCCTCGTAATTGTGCCGAGGCGACGATCAAGGATTTTGGTGTGGTCGCTGTGGATTCGGGCTGGGAACTTCACGTCGGCGGCAATTGCGGCGTTAAGGTGCGGGTCACCGATCTATTGTGCAAAGTTGATAACGAAGAAGAAGTTCTCGAATATTGTTTCGCCTTTCTTCAGCTCTACCGCGAAGAGGCCCAATACTTGGACCGCACGGCGCATTGGCTTGAGCGCGTCGGCTTATCTTACGTCAAGAAGCAGATCGTCGAAGACGAAACAGGGCGCAAGGAACTCGCTGAGCGGTTCCGATACTCCCAGAGCTTTGCCCAGAAAGATCCCTGGAAAGAGCGTGCTGAAGAACAAGTGGCCGCTCATGAATTCACCCCTTTGAAAATAGCGGTTTAATTATGAGCGAATGGATTGAAATTGGCAGTGTAGAGGATATCCCCCGGCGTGGTGCCCGCGTTCTCAAGACTGAGTGCGGTGATATTGCTGTTTTTCGCAGCGCCGACGACCGGATATTTGCCATCGATGATCAATGTCCCCACCGTAGCGGTCCGTTGTCGCAAGGTATTGTTCATGGCTGGAAAGTTACTTGTCCGTTGCACAACTGGGCCATCGAGCTGGTCAGCGGCACGGCGATAGCACCCGACGAAGGCTGTGCCACTAAATATCCGGCGCGTGTCAAGAACGGAATATTTTCACTGCAACTCGACCCGAGCCATTTTGCCTCCCCAATATTGAAAGTAGTTTCGACCTAATCTAGGCCGTTTAAGAAAAATAAGTTTAACTCCTTGTATGTCCGTCATCAAAACATTTGGGACTTCTGAGCCTGTTTTCTAACGGAGGATCTG
>CAJWOI010000264.1 GCA_913044255.1 uncultured Alphaproteobacteria bacterium | reverse complement strand
ATATGGCGGGTCCTTACCTGGGTCGGAATATTTAGGACTTGCTATCGTGGTAACGGCTCGGTCAGCTCTATTGAGTGCACCCTTAAACTTGTACCGCGTAGTTTCGGCCGACTCTTTTTTCATGGCGGGATGTAAAACGGGATAGACATGAAAAGAAAATACTCCGACTTTGATTGGTTTATCTATTTTGCTTGGTTAGCAGTATCAATACTCGGTCTTGAGAGAGCTCAGGCCGAAGAGATAGCATTTGAAACATCCGAAATTTGGGTGGAGTCCGGCTCCAGCCAGTATCACTTTTTTGTCGAAATTGCGGAAACCCGCAGCCAACGTCAACATGGCCTGATGTTCCGACCGGATTTACCACAAAACACCGGCATGCTGTTTGATTTCGGAGAAGAAACACAACTTTCCATGTGGATGAAAAATACTTTCATCCCCCTAGATATGCTTTTCGTTAATGAGCAGGGTACGATCCATAGAATTGTTGAGAATACGACTCCTTTGTCTCTCAAAACGATACCAGGGGGGGCACCGACCATGGTAGTTATTGAATTCAATGCAGGTGTCACTCAACGTTTCGGAATTCGCCCAGGAGACAGAATCATTCATGGAATTTTTAATGCCAATTAAGCGCACCAAAAAAGGCTTCTCCAATACACGAACAAAGCATCCAACGCCAATCGGTTGGCTGCCGAAACAGGTGACATGAAAAAACTGCGACTGCGTCTGCTTTTCGGCCCGGAAATCGCACTGGGCCCAGGCAAAATTGCCCTTCTCCAGGAGATTCAAAAGACCGGATCGATATCGGCGGCAGCGCGTCGTATGAATATGTCCTATCGTCGCGCTTGGATGCTTGTCGACACCATGAATCGGTGCTTCCGAAAACCGGTAGTTGTTGCATCGCCGGGCGGTAAAGGCGGCGGCGGCGCGCGCGTGACTGACTTCGGGACAACTGTACTAACAAAATATCAACTGATGGAAGCCATGGCTGTCGCTGCTGTCAGCACCCAAATCAAAGCTTTTTCCAAATTACTGGCCGACGCTCCCTCGGATGAGAACTGAGTGAATCAAAAATATTCAGCACACGACAATCAAGGTTGACATTATTCGTTATATTTGTATATATATAACACTATTGTTTTATATACTTGTGTACGTGGAGGGATTCCCCCTTTATCCCTTCACGTCGAGTGAGTGTTAGTGCGTTGTAAACGCAAAAATATGGGGCACGCATTTGGCCAGCGAGAGTTGGTTTAAGTGCGTGCTTTTCTTTTGTTGGCTGCCGTGACGAGTGCTTTGACGTCCGCGTCGCTGCGACAAATAAGCGCTGAGGATGTCTCGGTGCTGTCAGCCGCCAGCCTGACCGATGCAGTAACAGAAATTGTTGATTCGTATCTGAGGAAAACCAACGATCAGGTCCTCGTTTCGTTCGCGAACAGTTCAGCTCTTGCCAAGCAAATTGAAAACGAAGCACCCGCCGACATATTTATTTCCGCCAACCTCGGTTGGATGGATTATCTCATTGAAAATGGTCTTATCAAGCCGACCAGTCGCAGAAATGTATTGGGGAATAAACTTGTTTTGGTCACACCAGTGGACAGCAAAATTGATTTTAAAATCAAACCATATTTTCCTCTTTCCAAGACGCTTGGTGATGGGCGCTTGGCCATCGCTGATCCCGACTTTGTTCCAGCAGGGCAATATGCAGCGGCAGCGCTAAAGTGGTTGGACGTATGGTCTGAAGTAGCAAACAAGCTAGCGCCAGGTAGAGATGTTCGAAATACTTTGTCATTGGTTGAACGAGGTGAAACGCAGCTCGGAATCGTTTATCAAACCGATGTCGTTGGAAGCAGGAAAGTACGTATAGTTGACTATTTCCCCACGGAGTCCCATCCCCCCATCATCTACAGCTTTGGGATTATCTCAGACCATGACAGTCCAGCCGTTCTAACCTTTTACGATTTTCTGACAGGTGAAGAGGCTATGAAAATTTTCAAATTTTACGGCTTTGTCCCACGATAAAAAATGTTTTCTCTCTCCCCAGATGAATGGAACGCGATTGAATTGAGCCTGCGAGTGGCATTTTGGAGCGTCTGGTTTAGCCTGCCATTTGCCCTGTTCTTCGCCTGGTGGTTGGCGCGCCGAGATTTTTTCGGAAAAATCTTGGTCGATGGCCTCATCCATTTACCTCTGGTCCTGCCCCCAGTAGTGATCGGCTACGTACTGTTAGTAATGCTAGGACGAAAGGGATTTATTGGGGAATGGCTTTACGAAACACTCGGGATCACCGTGGCCTTTACCTGGGAGGGCGCTGCCATTGCTTCCGCGGTGATGGGCTTTCCGTTAATGGTACGCGCTATTCGTTTGTCCATCGAACACGTGGATCAAGGCTTGGAGACCGCAGCACGAACTCTGCGTGCGGGACCAATCCGAGTTTTCATCACCATTACCCTCCCTCTGATTTCTCCAGGAATCCTCACGGGAATAATTTTAGGTTTCGCTCGGAGCCTGGGCGAGTTTGGGGCAACTATTACTTTCGTATCGAATATCCCAGGAGAAACCCGGACGCTACCGCTAGCGCTCTATACCTTTGCGCAAGTGCCAGGTGGAGACGCCATGGCAATGCGCCTAACTGTAATTGCGGTCATACTTGCTTTGATCTCACTCTTTATTTCTGAATTTCTCGCTCGGCGCATTCGCGCAAAACTTGGAGGCTGAGCGATGCTTGATGTACAAGTCGCAGGCCCCATAGGTGATATCGAAATCGACACCCAATTCACGACGGAGGCTGGAACCGTGACAGCCCTATTCGGCCCATCCGGCGCAGGCAAAACAACCGTCATAAACATGATTGCCGGACTGGTGAAACCGCGAATAGGGCGGATTACGATCAATGACGAAGTATTGTTCGATTCAAACTCTGCTATTGATCAACCTCCTGACAAGCGTGGTGTTGGTTACGTCTTCCAAGAAAATCTTCTATTCCCGCATTTAACCGTAAAAGGAAATTTGTGCTACGGGCAAAAGTTGACGCCAAAAATTGATCGGTACGTAAATTTCGACGAGGTAATTGAGCTGCTCGGAATTTCAACTCTGTTGGCACGACGGCCGCCATCATTATCTGGTGGCGAAAAAAAGCGAGTCGCATTAGGGCGGGCCCTATTGGCAAACCCACGTGTACTCCTAATGGACGAACCCTTGGCCGGCCTCGACACCCACCGCAAACACGAGATTCTCCCCTTCATTGAAGGAATATGCCAGGAGGTGCAGCTACCTATCGTCTACGTAAGTCACGATATCGGTGAGGTACTTCGCCTGTCAGATCAAATCGCCTTAATAGAAAATGGCCGCACTGTTTTAGTGGGACCTTCAGAAACAGTAGCAAACCACCCTGACGCGCGGCAACTGATTGGGGAAAATGATCCCTCAACGATTGTCTCGGGCACAGTTACCAGTCAGAATACGGTTTTCGGGCTTACAAGTCTGGAAACACAGGCTGGCTTAATACGTATTCCAGAGATAAAGATTTCGCCAGGATCTCCAATTCGACTGCGTTTGCATTCACGCAATATCTCAATTGCGCTCAGCAAACCTCAGGATATCAGCATTCTCAACGTTCTTCCCGGGACAATCGAAAATATCGAACACATCGACGGTAGCGCCGTTGACGTCCAAATTCGAATTGCGACACGAATTGTGATTCTTGCTCGGATTACATCACTGGCGTGCAAAAATTTAAATCTTTCCACCGGGACCTCGGTTTTTGCTCTAATAAAAAGCGTCGCCGTGGACCGAATCTAAGATGAAACTGTTGTCATTTGAATTTCTCTCGTAGTGGAACTGGAACAGCATCGGGCGTTGGTTTAGGCTCATTACCGACGTGAAGGAGGACATAGTGAGCACCAACGGAACACAACGCACGGGTGGACAAATCTTGATCGATCAACTTTTGTTGAACGACATCAATACTGTGTTTGCGGTCCCGGGAGAAAGTTATCTAGCGGCACTGGACGCACTTTACGGCGCTCGAAACCGAATAAGAGTGATTACATGCAGGCAGGAAGGTGGCGCAGCTTTCATGGCGGAAGCCTACGGAAAAGTCACCGGACAGCCGGGTGTTTGTTTTGTCACACGTGGCCCCGGCGCCTGCAATGCGTCAATCGCAGTGCACACAGCAATGCAAGACTCAACTCCGATGTTGCTACTTGTCGGTCAAGTTGCACGGGAAATGCTGGGACGCGAAGCTTTCCAGGAAATAGATTTTGGTCGCATGTTTGCACCGCCTATTACCAAGATGGCGGTCCAAATCAATGACGCCCGCAGAATTCCGGAAACAATCCATAATGCACTTGTTACGGCAAAATCAGGACGTCCCGGACCAGTTGTCGTGGCGTTGCCCGAAGACATGCTAGTTGACGAGAGCATGGTTGACGACGGCCGACCAGCTTCGGGATTTCATCCCCACGCCACGCAAGAGAAAATCTCGGAAATGCGTGAACTATTGGCAAACGCAGCTCGTCCCATCATGATTCTCGGTGGCGGCGGCTGCACCCCAGAAGC
>CAJWOI010000263.1 GCA_913044255.1 uncultured Alphaproteobacteria bacterium | reverse complement strand
TGAGTGCGTCGAGTTGTGTATGGAGATTATACGTGAGGAACACAAGAATAGCCTGGTTAAATCGCGTGACGGCGTACCGACTCCTACTGAGATTTGCGCGATCTTGAGCGATTATGTTATTGGGCAAGACCATGCAAAACGTGTGTTGTCGGTTGCCGTGCACAACCACTACAAGCGGATTGCACACGGCTCTAAAAATAATGATGTAGAGCTCGCAAAATCTAACATCTTGCTAGTTGGTCCTACAGGCTGCGGGAAGACACTTCTTGCGCAGACTCTTGCTAGAATTCTGGACGTACCCTTTACCATGGCGGACGCGACTACTCTTACAGAAGCCGGATATGTCGGTGAGGATGTAGAGAATATCATTCTCAAGCTGCTTCAGGCCTCTGATTATAATGTTGAGCAGGCACAAAGAGGTATCGTCTACATAGACGAGATCGATAAAATATCTCGGAAGTCCGATAATCCTTCGATTACTCGTGATGTTTCAGGAGAGGGCGTTCAGCAGGCTTTGCTGAAGATAATGGAGGGCACCATAGCTAGCGTACCTCCGCAAGGAGGCCGCAAGCATCCACAACAAGAATTCCTTCAGGTGGATACCACCGACATTTTGTTTGTTTGTGGCGGAGCCTTTTCCGGTTTGGAAAAAATTATAACTGAACGTGGCCAGGGGACCTCAATAGGTTTTGGAGCAGATGTTAAGGCCCCAAATGACCAGCGGAGTGGGGAAATATTGCGTAAGGTTGAGCCAGAGGATTTACTCAAATTTGGATTGATTCCGGAATTCGTTGGACGTTTACCAGTGGTGGCTACTCTTGAAGATCTAGATGAAGAAGCTTTGATAGAGATTTTGTCTAAACCAAAGAATGCGCTAGTTAAACAGTACGAACGTTTATTTGATATGGAAGATACACGACTTTCATTCTCCGACGATGCATTGGCTGCTGTTGCGCGGAAAGCTATTCAGAGGAAAACTGGAGCTCGTGGTCTTCGATCGATATTGGAGGGTGCTTTGCTCAGTACGATGTTTGATTTGCCTGGTTTGGATGGAGTAGAGGAAGTCGTAATTAACCGTGAGGTAATCGAAGGTCGTGCGCAACCGCTTCAGATTTATGTAGATCGACAAGGGGATATCGAATCAACGGCCTCGTAGCGTCTCTGCTATTAAGTCTTGAAAAAATACCCTTTAAAGGCCACTTACTCTGTTCCGATAGTTAGACATCTTGTCCATCCAGAATGCGTCAATTATCTGGTGGGCACTTATGCTATTGAAGCGGGCATCAGTAAGTGCTGCTCACATCTGAGACAAGTGAGGTGACATGACAGATTCAGCGCGTTATCCGGTCCTGCCGTTGCGGGATATAGTTGTGTTCCCCCATATGATCGTTCCACTTTTCGTGGGACGCGAAAAGTCAGTCCGAGCGTTAGAAGAGGTTATGAAGAGCGACAAACAAATATTGTTAGTTGCGCAAAAAAATGCCGGGCAGGACGATCCAAATGTTGATGACATATATCGGGTGGGCACAGTTGGAACTGTTTTGCAACTGTTAAAGCTCCCCGATGGCACGGTAAAAGTGCTCGTTGAGGGCGGTCGAAGAACAGTAATTAATTCGTTCACAGATTCAGTTGATTATTTTGAGGCAATTGCGTCCTCAATTGAAGAGCCAGACATTGATGCCGGAGAAATTGATGCACTAGTTCGCTCGGTAACGTCGCAATTTGAGAACTATGTAAAACTGAACAAGAAGGTGCCGCCCGAAGTCTTGGTTTCGCTAAACCAAATCGAGGAGCCTGCCAAGCTTGTTGACACGATTGCTTCACACCTGGCGATCAAGGTGGCCAGCAAACAAGAGCTGTTAGAGTTAGAGAGCGTGTCAGATCGACTTGAGCGTGTTTACTCGCTTATTGAGGGCGAAATCGGTGTTATGCAGGTTGAAAAAAAGATTCGATCGCGGGTCAAACGTCAAATGGAGAAGACACAACGCGAATACTATTTAAATGAACAGTTGAAGGCGATACAGCGGGAGCTTGGTGATGGCGAAGATGGTCGCGACGAGACCACTGAACTAGAGAAAAAAATCGCAGCAACGAAACTCAGTAAAGAAGCAAGGGAAAAAGCCGTATCTGAGATTAAAAAACTTAGGAACATGAGCCCTATGTCAGCGGAAGCCACAGTTGTCCGTAACTATCTCGATTGGATGCTGTCAATTCCTTGGAAGAAAAGAACCCGAATCAAGAAAGATTTGGATAGTGCTCAAAAAATATTGGATGAAGACCATTATGGGCTGAAAAAGGTGAAGGAAAGAATTGTCGAGTACCTGGCGGTTCAATTAAGGACTAAAAAGATGCGTGGGCCAATTCTTTGTCTCGTTGGGCCACCCGGCGTGGGGAAGACGTCTCTTGGCAAGTCCATTGCTCGTTCGACTGGGCGAAATTTTATCCGCATGAGTTTGGGTGGTGTACGTGATGAGGCAGAGATAAGAGGTCATAGACGTACTTATATTGGGTCGTTACCCGGTAAAATATTGCAGGGTATTCGTAAGGCAAAATCATCCAATCCATTATTTCTACTCGATGAAGTCGATAAAATGGGCGCGGATTTCCGAGGAGATCCAGCATCGGCATTACTGGAAGTGCTTGATCCGGAACAGAACGTTGCTTTTAACGATCATTACCTAGAGGTTGATTATGACTTGAGCGAAGTAATGTTCGTTACGACCGCCAATACGACACGCATACCTCCGCCACTACTTGATCGTATGGAGGTGATCCACCTGTCCGGCTACACAGAAGATGAGAAAGTAGAGATCGCTTCCCGACATCTTATACCTAAATTGATGGAACGCCATGGGCTGAAGGATAGTGAGTGGGCAATCTCGGAGCCAGCTATGCGTGACCTGATCCGTTATTATACGCGCGAAGCAGGGGTTCGGAGCTTTGAACGTGAATTGGCGAATCTGAGCCGCAAAGCTGTAAAGGATATCTTACTTAATAAGTATGAGTCGATCCGTGTCACTCGACGCAATATAGGGAGCTATGCGGGTGTACGACGCTATCGACATGGGGAAATCGACCACGGTGACAGTGTTGGAATAACAAACGGTCTGGCGTACACGGACACGGGCGGCGATTTGCTGTTAATCGAAACAGTCGCTATGCAAGGGAAAGGTAAAATTACGCCGACGGGTACACTCGGTGAGGTGATGCAGGAATCGGTTCAGGCATCATGGTCTTATGTACGTTCGCGCGCTGTAGACTTCGGTATAGAACCGCCGTTATTTGGGAAACGTGACGTTCATGTTCACGTGCCTGAGGGCGCGATACCTAAAGACGGGCCCTCTGCGGGAATTGCTATCACGACGTCCATAGTGTCCGTTCTTACGGGAATCCCCGTCAAAAGTACACTTGCCATGACAGGTGAGGTGACTTTGCGGGGGCGAGTGTTGCCCATAGGTGGCCTCAGAGAAAAGCTTTTGGCAGCTCTACGAGGAGGTTTAAAGACAGTTTTATTTCCAAAAGACAACGAAAAGGATCTCGCCGAGATTCCAGAAAATGTAAAAAAAGGACTTGAATTAATCCCGGTCTCTACCGTGGATGAGGTCCTAGAGTTGGCGCTTTCCTCGCCGGTCACCCCTATTGAATGGGTAGAAGTTGAAGCGGTTGCTTCTGTTGGAAAAGGGGCTCAGGAGGGGGATCAGGAGCCAATTATTACCCATTAGGCTATCAGATATATGGGTAATAGCTCTGTCGGGCATCGGGGATGCCCAAAACATTGTTGCTTTGTAGCTATCTTTGCGTTGACGACGTCGGTTCACGACGTTTAGATTGTATCAAGTACGAGGCACGGGGCACGGAACATTGTGGTGTTTCGGTGAGTTGGGGATTGCTGAACTTATCTCGGTATATGGAACATATAGGAAATAACAGGGGGGCCGACTGTGAATAAAAATGATCTGATTGGTGCTGTTGCGGGCAGCGCCGGACTATCTAAAGCTGATGCTACCAAAGCGGTGGACTCTGTATTGGAATCAATCACGGGTGCACTGAGAGGTGGCGGTGATGTGAGGCTGGTAGGCTTTGGTACTTTTAGCGTCGCACGACGCGCGCAGACTAGGGGCCGGAACCCCCGTACAGGTGAGGCAATTACAATTCCTGCTTCAAATCATGCAAAATTTAAAGCAGGCAAGGCCCTTAAAGAGGCGTTGAACTAACAGTCCAAAGTTGAGTTTGCGGGAAATGCCGGTGGATATGTTAACCGCCGGCATTTTTATTGGTTCTGTTTCATGTTTAATAAGTTCAAGTTGATCGTTTATCTTTTACACAATGGGCGATTAGCTCAGCTGGGAGAGCACCTCGTTTACACCGAGGGGGTCGGCGGTTCGATCCCGTCATCGCCCACCAACTTCTCATGATACGAAAGTTGGCAAAGTTAGTGCTGTGACATTGACAGTCAAAGTGGTGTGGCGTAAAGCAATGGCGTTATTTCCGGGGGTGTAGCTCAGTTTGGTTAGAGCGCCGGCCTGTCACGCCGGAGGCCGCGAGTTCGAGTCTCGTCACT
>CAJWOI010000262.1 GCA_913044255.1 uncultured Alphaproteobacteria bacterium | reverse complement strand
ATGTCCGCTTTGGGTCATTAGCGGACTCTTTTGCCACATAGCGATTATGTCCGCTTTCGGGGGTAAAGCGGACATCGCCTAACGAGACCGTCGCCACTCCCACGGCATTGCAAACTCACCTCCCCACATTCCCCTGCCGGCCTTCCGCGCCTTATCTTCATCTCGCACATAGTCCAACGAATAACGCCGATACGCCACCGCCCAGCCATTGCCCACCATCCAGGCGTTTAGGTTGATCGGCCCAGCCCTGCACACCGCTACAACACGCCCATATCTATCCACATCACGCTTTGAGCAAGAGACCCAATGCTTGCCGACGATATTTGCTAGCGCGTTAGTCGCTTCCCAGCCGCAACGCCACTCCTTGCCGCCAGCGGTGCAAGTCTGCTTGGCTTCTGGCGCGTCGATGCCGTGGAGCCGAATACGAGTGCTGCCTATCCTGATTGTATCGCCGTCGATGATCTTGGGGATGCCGGTCAGTTCCGCGGTCTGAGCCTTTGGCAATGGTTGCGACCTCGGTGTTTTTAAATTTTGAAGCGCCTCATTCTTTGAACGAAAGTGCTGACCCTCCATCGAGCCACGATGACAATGATAGCCGCCTGCCTTTCTGTTGTGGTGGCATCCGAGTGAGTCGAGGCCACCACCGTGGGCGAAGGCAGGCAAATACGGCGTTAAGAGTGCAACTAAAATTATTGCGACGGCAACTGCGAATTGGTGGATATAATTTTCCAAAAAAAATTTCATCTTACGGTGATGCGATAAACCTTGAGACCGCCAATATGTTCTATTAATCCGATACCACATTCGTAATCGCCTCTGGTCATTCTATCGTCATTTCTTTTGAAGGCTTCTGCGTATACCCATCTTCTGCACGCATCGACATCGTGTAGTCCGCGAGATGTTAAATGTTTAGATAAGTCACTGCGTTTCGGATAGTAGAAAGCGTCTACTTCCTCCCACGGCGCTGCGGTGTCACCCCAAAACCAGTTCGCAACATTTTTGGCGGGGTCACCAAAAAAGAACCAAAGTGCAACTGCGATAATTCCAACCAAAGGCATAACATGCTATCCTACACGCCAGAGGAGAAAATGATAAACGATATATCCGAAGAACAGGCAATCGACTTAATCGCGGGCGACTATGGTGAGGAAAGCTTAAAACAGATTGCAAATTACGCAGCACCGATTTTTTGGGTTGCCGTTGACGACAAAGAAAATCTCCACTTTGAAAACGGCTCGATGTTTTTCGTTAACGCTGGTGAAGGTATATTTGCGGTTACGGCCAGTCACGTTTTCGAAGGCTATCTGAACGACAAAGATAAATACAGAAACATAAAATGTGCGGTTGCCCCAAATTGTTTTGACCCCAGTGGAAAAGAAACGATTCTTTTTGATCTTGAAGAACGTGTAATTGCCAACGACACTGAATCAGATATTGCAACATTTTCATTAAATGACGCAGAAATGGAATCGATTGGCACATTCGTGATAAGAGCTTGGCCTCCAGTTATTCCTCAAATTGATTTAGGAATTGGCCTAGCCGGGTTTCCAGGCCATGAACGAATAATTCAAAGCCGCAGGGAAATTAGCTTTGCTCCTTTTCCCATCCTAGGTATTGCTAAATCTGTAAATGACCGATTGATTTCTGTTCAGATTGAAGAAGACTTCGTTGTAGATACTCCGGGGTTCAAAACTGCAGCTCAAGGCTATTCAACCCCCGGAATGAGCGGTGGGCCACTGCTCACGCATATTGATAGCAATGGCATACATCTCTGGGCGCTGGGCGGAGTCATCACCGACGGTTGGGATGAGGGTGGTTTGATTATGGCTTCGCGAGCAGATCGCATTAACGCCGACGGAACGATTCAGCAGTCATCTTTGCCATGATCCGTCTGCAAGTTAGAAAAATAGCTCAACACACCGACTGGCTTTACCAATGGCGTACTCCAGTTGAAATGCAATGGTAACAGTGATCACAGTCAACGGTATATTGGCTGCAATTCTATATGGCGGTTATCTTTGGACTCCGTGGGCTGGCTTGATTTTGTCCACACTATCTGCATTGGTGTTCGGCTTCGGGTTTCTTAACTCCTTAGGATATGGAGACGGACTTGAGGAGAAATTAGATCAATGGTGGGCAGTGATAATTGGTTGCGGCATCTCGTTACTTGCTATGATCTTGTCTGTTGTAGCTCTATTTGTGTAAGGACCAGCCCCATGAAACCCTTGACCCTAATCCTTGCCGTTTTGATGATCTTTGTTGGTGGTGAAGCCAATGCTGTTGAGAAACACTTTTGCCAACCACCAGCGATTAAGACCTATTTCGTCGATGGGCCTTTAGTGACTGGTTGTGAACTCGGTGACGCTATGTCATTGCAAGTGTCTTCGCGGGTTGGCCCCGGCGCTATCATTGCTCAATATTGTGATTTCCGTTTCAGTATTTATGTAGAGAAATTTAAAGAGCGAAATCCGGCAAATGAACAGGTCACAATTGTTTGTATTTATAATCCCAAAATTAGAAGAAAATAGATATCAACACCATGAACCCCGCCACCCTCGACAACGTAGCCAAATACAACAGCCGCTTACTGGCGATATGCGATGAATGCGCCCATACCGTGGAACTTAGTGTGTCGGCCCTTATCAAAGCCCACGGGCGCGCCTACCCCGTGCCGAGGATTAAGAAGCGTCTGCGATGTACGAGGTGTCAGAGTTCAAGTTGTGCTGTGCAAGTGGCACTTCCTAAGCGATTAGAGGCGTGTTAGGTTTCTCCCAAAAGGAGAAGATTTTTGCGATCAAAACTGCCTAAATTAATTAAAAATTACTGGGCGTCACCGCTTAGCGTTTTAAGGAACTCGGTAAAAGATCTGATTTCTGATGGAAGGCTTGATTTAAATTACCTTCACAGGATATCGGAACAAATTGAAGTGCTTCAACGAAGGCAATTCAAGATTTACATCATAAACCTTATCATCGTGGCAGCACTGTTCGTGAACATCTTTTTGGATCAATCAAAACTAGATATTTCTGGCCTTTCGATTGGAGACATTGGAAAACTTCGGGAGTTTCTCCTTGTCACGATTGGCGGATTGACGTTGATAAGTTCGTTATTGCAGGTTTCGATTAGCCAAATGAACACCGCAAAAAAAGCATGTCTCAAAAACTTGTTCCCAGACGAACAGGAACAACACATGCACGAGATTACACTACCTTCGATTTGGGGGCCAGGAACTACTAGCATAATGGGATGGGGCGGAAATAGAGTATTTTCAGGTTTTGGTGTAATCACATTTTTACTCGTAATTGCACCTTCGATCTTGGCCTTGCTGGTGTTAGCGGTATCACCGTATGTGGTAATGGGATTTACGGTCCTAGAAGTTATCAAAAGCCCAAATTTACCGGAGCCATGGAACTATTTTATAATTATTTGGGTTGGGGTAGCGATGGTTGGCGGCTTTTTGATGGCCATCTCTTTGTCCCTCCCGATGCACCATAGAGATTATTCGCTATTGAATGAACTTTCGGATTTGGAGAAAAGAGATAAAAAGTTGTACGACCAAAAGCTAAGAAAAATTATGGAAGAGCATAAAAAAAAGTGAGTAAATCCATGAGAATTTCGATTTTAGTGATTGTTGCTTTGTTGATTTATTAGGGGAAGCGAGATGAGACGAGCAGTAGTATTAATAATACTTTTTTCGATACCAAATGGCGGTACCCAAGCTCAAAATATTGAGGAATTAAATAAGCCTTTCTCCACTTTATGTGTCGGGGAAAAATCAACTGGTTTCAATTGGGAACAAGGTGAGTGGGTTGCAGTAAGATTTAAGTTAAGCAAATACATCATTAGCAAAATACAACCCGATAGTCCAAAGGCAGGAAGTTGTAAGACTACGCTAAAAAATGTAAAATCCGGAAGTTTCCAAATTTGGGGATGGACTGAGGGTTGCTACAATATCCGTAGAATGGGTACCGAGTTCTACCCACATCTTACACAAGTTTGCCCTGAAAATTGGGAAAAATCTGGTTCAGGTCATTCTATCACCTATATAGATTGCCGGAAAAAGGGCTGGGTGTTTAGACCAAATGGCAACTTTATCCATAGTTCTATTCACGTTAACCTAGATCCGTCACCTGAGAAAAATTACAAAGATAGCTTGTCTATTTCAGTCGGTAAATGCTCGGTAATCCCATGAAAAAGATCATCCTGATAGCGATTGCAGTGATGTTGGTTTTATCTGCCGATCGAGCAACGGCAAGTTCATCACAGAGAACGGACCAACTGTTGTGGGAATGCACTGGGCTGACCCCAAAGAATATGCCGGAAATTGGAAAGCTTTCTTGTGCGAAGTATATTGACGGGATTATGGATATGCACAGCTTAGCTATGGGGTTTCGGAAAATGCCACCGATGTTCTGTTCTCCAAAGACTGGAATTTCGATAGATCAGGCGATGCGTATTTTTATCAAATGGGCAAATGAAAACCCTAGTCAACTCCACCAATCTGCCAGAACATCAGTAGCAATATCATTGATTAAAGCCTTTCCTTGCAAATGAGGGCCGACAAATGAAACAGATCATCT
>CAJWOI010000261.1 GCA_913044255.1 uncultured Alphaproteobacteria bacterium | reverse complement strand
TGCTGCACGTTCATGCAAAGCATCCTGGACCAAGTAAGCTTCAACTTCATTAACTGGGCGGCACGAAACTGGCAAATGACCTATCACTGAGTCACTCAAACGAGAATTACAAATCAGTTCGGCAGCACGAGAAATCGCTGCCGGGGTCATACAAGCTCCCCATGCAGCACTGTCACCGCTTTCCCTGACAAACGAACTCTAGTCCCATCCATCAGAATCCGAACGTCTCCCCCACGACTGGATAGCTGCCGCCCAACCAGTTCCTTTCTATTCAGCTTGGAAGCCCAATAGGGGCCCAATGAACAATGAGCCGAGCCAGTCACCGGGTCCTCTTTGATCCCATAACGTGGTGCAAAAAAACGGGACACAAAATCAACATCCCCCTCCCCCTCAGAGCGCGCCGTAACAATAATACCGCGAGTATCCAGCTTCGACAGCACCGTATAATCCGGAGCCAGGTCACGAACATTGGCGGCGCTGGACAGCTCAACGAGATAGTCCATTCCGTTCCAGCCAACCCAGGCAGGAACAAGGGCTAGCACTGACTGAAAGTTGGGCGGAGACGGCACTGTTTTCGCCACCAAAGCTGGAAAATCCATTTCAATCCAACCATCACTAATTGTCGCTGTTAGAACTCCGCTACGAGTATGGAACACGGCTTTATTAAACTTGGGCAAAATTCCACGCTCCCAGAGTATATGGGCACCAGCCAGCGTCGCGTGTCCGCAAAGATCTACCTCCGCCAACGGTGTAAACCATCGGAGATCAAAACCGTCCTTCAAGCCTTCACTCCGTTGACTCATAAAGGCTGTCTCCGACAGATTCATTTCCTTGGCGACATTTTGCATCCAAGTTGTCTCGGCTTTCTCACTTAAAAGACAAACTGCAGCGGGATTGCCAGCAAAACGAACGTTGGTAAAAGCATCAACGATACAAAGTACGTTTGGCATTATTCCCCCCTTTAAAGTAACATATAACATTATTTTACGTATGGCAGACTAGCCGCTCCGCCACGGAAAGCACCACCAACATGGCATTACTGGGTCGCGGCCTATTGGGTGTTTGGCATGACGTTGAATTTTCCAAAAATGAAGATCTTACTGACTTTCATGACTGGTACACTCGTGAACATTTCCCGGAAAGGCTTCGCGTTCCAGGATTCATGCGGGGACGCCGTTACGAAGCAGTAAGTGGGGAGCCATATTACGCTGCGTTATACGAAACGGAGTCTATTAAGACGTTAGCAAGCGCGACTTATCACAAAAGACTCGATAACCCTACTCCTTGGTCCATCCGCAATCTGGCTCGATTCAGAAATACAAATAGAACTGCCTTCGAAGTGAAATATAGTGATGGATTCGGGCTTGGAAGTGACCTCGTTGTAATATGGTTGTCTCCAAAAAATGAAGTGAAAGAATCTCTAAAGGATTGGCTTATCTATGCCACTCTCCCAAATGTACTTCTGCAGCCGGGTATCGTTAGCGCGCACTTTTGTATTGCGGACCCTCTCGTCACCAGAGTTAATAGTACTGAGGCTCACATCCGTGCAAAGCCTGACCAAATAGCCGATTGGATTGTTATGATCGAGGGCCACAATCAACAGGTTTTAGAGCAAGCTCTCAGCTATCGCCTTTGTTCTGAAGAGTTTCGCAAACAGGGAATTTCGTCCCCCTCAGCAACCTTCCATCGGCTCATCCATTGTGCCACCTCTGACGACCACTCCAACTTCACCGTTTAAAAACACGAATGAAAAAAGGTTCACCGAGCACCAAAATCGCTTGGTAAATTTGTGTTCGGAAGCTCGCATTTCTACTTATTCTGGCCAGCCTGACTCGGCACAGTCGACACAGCAATAATTGGTGATCTCAGTGCGGGACATATCGACGCAGTTGCAGTCATTAAAATGATTATTTGGGCATGACAGCGAACTAATTCTCTGGGATCGCGTCGTTATTTGTAGCTCCATGAAAAATCACTCAGTATGGGTCCCAGTGTTTGCCGTCCGGACTTCCTCGACAACAACCTCTCTTATTTTCTAGTATTTCATTTAATGAAATACGGTTTTATTTATTTTGACACGCAACCATCGTACTTGTAGAAAGAGCACTACGGGGCTGTTTTCACACCGGCTTGAAATATGCATGATGGGCGCTGTTTCACTCATAGTTTGGTCTCAGAACGACGGCCAATGCCCAGATAGGTACGACTCATGAAAATCGCAGTTCCTAAGGAATTGCGCGACAGCGAAACCCGCGTCGCAATGTCCCCCGACATGATAAAGAGGTTGGTTGGTATGGGCCTGGAGGTCATGGTCGAAACTGGTGCAGGAGCGCGGGCAATGCTGCCAGACTCCCAGTACCAGATGGCTGGCGCCGCGATCGGGACTGACGCCAATGAAACGTATTCTGATGCCGACATCGTCCTCAAAGTTCGCCGGCCTATGAGTGCAGACGAGGGTCTTGATGAGCTTGCGATGATTAAACGCGACACTGTGCTGATTGGATTGCTGGAGCCGTTTAGTGACAAAAATATAGCAGCAACCTTCGCCAAGGCGGGAGTGATCGCGTTTGCGATGGAGCTACTTCCGCGCATCAGTCGTGCTCAGACTATGGATGTAATATCGTCTCAGAGTAATTTGGCGGGTTATAGAGCGGTTATCGAGGCAGCCGCAGCCTTCGGAAAGGCATTTCCTATGATGATGACTGCCGCCGGAACGATTGCTCCGGCAAAAGTCCTTGTCTTGGGTGCCGGCGTAGCAGGACTTCAAGCAATCGCAACTGCCCGGCGGTTGGGCGCAGTAGTTAGTGCGTTTGACGTACGCCCAGCGGTAAAGGAACAGGTGGAAAGCCTCGGAGCTAAATTCATAGAAGTCGCGAATACAGAATCTGGAGATGCCGAGACTTTAGGCGGCTACGCTAAGGAGATGGGCCAAGAATATAAGCGTCAACAGAGCAAACTGATCGGTGAAACGCTAAAAAATCAAAACATCGCTATCTCAACCGCCCTAATTCAAGGGAAGTCAGCCCCCCAACTTATCACTGAAGAAATGGTAAAAGACATGCGCCAGGGTTCCGTGATAGTTGATCTGGCTGTGGAATCCGGCGGAAACTGCTCGATCTCCGTTTGTGACCAAGTTGCTGTGAAACACGGGGTAACGATAATTGGATTTTCTAACATGCCGGGGCGTGCTCCAATTGATGCTAGCGCGCTTTACGCTCGTAATTTGGTGAACTTCGTCACACCAATGATAGACGCAGAAACACGAAATCTCGCAATTGATTGGAGCGACGAAATTGTGAAAGGGACCATAATTACGCGCGATGGGGAAATCGTGCATCCTGCCCTTATCGATAAAGAAGACTTATAATGGATCCCTTTACAACTGATATCACAATTTTTGTGCTTGCGGTGTTTGTCGGTTATTACGTGGTATGGAGCGTGACCCCGGCGCTTCACACACCTCTGATGTCGGTCACCAACGCGATCTCCGGGATCATAATCGTCGGCGCTCTAATAGCGGTTGGGTCCGAGACTATCTATACGGTGGGAAGCACAAACGGCAGCACAATCAATTTTTCACGCTTGCTAGGTTTTTTTGCTGTCATGTTGGCTTCTATAAATATTTTTGGCGGTTTCGTTGTGACCCAGCGTATGCTGCGAATGTTTAAGAAAAAGAAGTAGGGGTTAGGAACCGTGACTGCCGACGCTTCTGCCCTCTTCTATCTCGCTTCCGCAATATGTTTCATTCTGGCTTTAAAGGGTCTTTCAACGCCAGCTACCGCAAGGTCTGGAAATTTATTTGGGATCACCGGCATGGTGATTGCAATTTTTACAACCCTGCTTCAACCGCACATATCAAGCTTCGTCCTGATAGCGATTGCAATGATCGTAGGTGGTGGAATCGGCACCGTTATAGCCATGCGAATTCAAATGACGGCAATGCCGCAACTGGTCGCCGCGTTCCATAGCCTAGTCGGTCTAGCAGCAGTGTTAGTCGCAACAGCTGCGCTCTATGCTCCAGACACGTATGGTATCGGCACCGTTGGGAATATTTCAGCAACCAGCCTTATAGAAATTTCACTTGGTGCTGTAATCGGGGCCATAACCTTTACCGGTTCAATCATAGCCTTTGGGAAACTTCAATCACTTATCGGAGGGGCACCCGTAGTTTTCCCAGGGCAACATCTACTAAACTTGACCATTGGAATCACAACTATCGGACTGATTTTATGGTTTTGTTTTTCCGAGAATTACACATTGTTCTGGGCCATAACCGTGCTCGCCCTGTTATTGGGAGTCTTGATCATCATCCCAATCGGTGGCGCCGACATGCCAGTGGTAGTTTCGATGCTCAACTCCTATTCTGGATGGGCAGCCGCCGGCATCGGTTTCACGCTACAAAATCAGGCACTAATCATAGTCGGAGCACTAGTCGGCTCCTCTGGTGCCATCCTGAGTTACATAATGTGCAAAGCAATGAACCGTTCATTTTTTAACGTACTTCTCGGGGGATTTGGGACCGCAAATAATCTGGATGAAATCAAGCACGGTGAAAAAAGCGCCACGGCTGGTAACGCAGACGACGCCGCATTTATTATGAAAAATGCACAA
>CAJWOI010000260.1 GCA_913044255.1 uncultured Alphaproteobacteria bacterium | reverse complement strand
AAAAAAAACGGCCACAACAGGGCTTAGCAGTGGCACGTATGACGGCGCATATTACATATTTGTCCGATGCAGCCTTCCACCGAAAATTTGGGCGCTTGCTGCAGGACTCCCAAGAGAAGACATATGGATTTGACGCTGAGTTCAAGGTTGAGAGTTATTTGCGGCACCAAGGAAGCACTTTTGTTGATCGTTTTGATGCTAACTCCTACCTCTATATCACACGAGCCATGGATTATTTTGACCTTGCAGCCCAGCATGATGGGGTGCTGTCGATGGCATTTTGCGACACCCCGGTGAGGTTTTGCGTGATTGCTTTCACAAGTGACTGGTTGTTCCCTGTATCGGAAAGTCAGGCGGTGGTCCAGGCGCTTAATGCCAACGCGGCAAATGTTAGCTTTTGTGAGATCGAAACCGACAAAGGTCACGACAGTTTTTTGCTCAATGAACCAGATTTTTTTGATGTCCTGAACGGCTTCCTGCGTGGGGCGGCGAAGCACCGCGGTTTGATTTGATGGATGGCGGATGACAAATTTGAATACAAGACAGATTCCCATTGGATCAACGTATAACGATGGTATCCGGATTGATCTGCGCCTCATCGCAAGCCTGATTGAGCCAGGTGTGCGCGTCCTAGACGTTGGTTGCGGTGATGGATCTCTGCTTCGATATCTAGTGGAGGAAAAAGATGTTGATGGGCGGGGGCTTGAAATTAGTCAGAGTGGTGTGAGGGCGTGCCTCCGCCAGGGTCTATCAGTAGTGCAGGGGGATGCAGATACTGACTTAAAAAATTACCCCTCTGGCGCGTTTGACTACGTAGTACTAAGTGAAACTCTTCAAACAACGCACAATCCGCTCATCGTCCTGCGTGAGCTAGTCAGAATAGGCCGGTTTGCTATTGTCTCTTTCCCTAACTTTGGTTATTGGCGTTGTCGCTGGCAGTTGTTGGTCAGAGGGCGCATGCCAGTAACAAAAAGCTTACCCCTGCCATGGCATGCTACACCGAATATCCATTTTTCGACTATTGCGGATTTCTTAACGACGTGCCGACAAGAGGGAATTTTGGTCGCTCGGAGTTACGCAGTTGATCAGCGTGGTGCCTTCGGAGCATTTTTCGGTGCGCGGGTTTTTGCAAATTTATTTGGTGCTCAGGGAGTGTTTTTGTTGGCCACTGAGTTGCCGACACATGGTGGTGAATCTGTAGCTGGATAAGCCAAACCATTAAGGGCTGGACGGATTCTTGCGCGTGAGGCTTCTTGTTCAGTTTTTCTGCCGCTTGCTGCGTACACCTGCTTTTCTGCTTCCATAAGGACTACCCCGGAGAAGGGACGCAGCCAGCGTCTTCCTAATCGTTCCCATGCGGGTGAAAGGCGGCGCATCATCCGTCGGTTACTGGGCGGCGCATAAAGCGCGGTATCTGCCTGCGTTGGCAAAAATAAATTGTCACGAAGGAGGCGGCTCAACTGACTTTGACTGTAAGGCTGACCATGTCCGAACGGTGTGCCTTCGATGCGGGCCCATACTCCACGTCGGTTTGGCGCCACCACCAATAACCGTCCGCCGCTGGCAAGCACTCTCCATGTTTCTCGCAGCATAGGTCGTAGATGTTCAGTAAACTCTATGGCATGTACCAAAAGCACCCGGTCCATGGAGTTGTCTGGGAAGGGCAATTTCCTTTCGTCGGCTAAAACCGCTAAATTTCGTTCGTTAGGCGGCCAGCGAATAACGCCCTGGCTTTCCGGCATGGTAGCTAGGGTCCGTTCTGCTCTGTCTTTGATATGGCGCATATATGGCACGCCATACCCAATAGATAAGACACGCTGTCCAGTTAAGTCGGGCCAATTGCGGCGAACGCGCTGCAAAAGGATGCGCTGCGTTAGTTTTCCCAGCGGGCTTTGGTAAAACCGGTGAAGATCAGAGACGTCAAGCCACATAATTTAGTTAGTTTAAGTGTTTTGTTCCATTGATGGAATTGTGAGAGTTAAAGTAGTCTGGGGAGCTGGTTTTGTCTTCGCGATCATATTTTGGTCATTGATGATCGTTACTGGCTATTTAGGACTAAAGAGGAGGTTTCCGCGTTGCGCCAATTGGATCCGCAGGCCAAGTTATTGATAGAGAAAGCAGAGGCTGCGGGGAACCCCGAATTATATGAGCTTGACCCCCTCACCGCCCGCAAACAGTTTTTAGAGTTGTCAAAGGCAGTTGATGTGAAGCCGATGAATGTGGGCTCTGTTGAAAATCAGCTCATTCCAGGTCCTGCAGGAAAAATAGCATTGCGATTCTATCGTCCTACGGGCGTGCAGGGAAATGCTCCGGCGCTCATATTTTTTCATGGCGGCGGGTGGGTGATAGGTGATCTAGACAGTCATGACGGGATTTGTCGTTGGATATGTTCGCGGTCCGGTTGCGTGGTGGCTTCGGTCGATTATCGGATGGCTCCCGAGCATAAATTTCCTGCGCCTCTTGAAGATTGTCTTGCGGCCACCTTTTGGGTTACGGCAAATGGTGAGGCACTTGGGATTGATACTGCACGAATAGCGGTAGGTGGAGATAGCGCCGGTGGGAACCTCGCAGCTGTAGTCTCTCAACAAGTACGAGACCAGGGTGGACCACCCATCGCCTATCAGCTACTAGTCTACCCTGCTACGGATTTGACTATGTCGGAGGCGTCTCACCAGGAGCTCGCCGAGGGTTACCGACTGACAAAACCGCTAATGGAATGGTTTATTGATCATTACCTGAACAACGATTCAGAGCGGACCGATCCAAGAGTGTCACCATTGCTTTGCGACGATCTTAATGGCTTACCGAAGGCGCTAGTGATCACGGCTGGGTTCGATCCGCTGCGTGATGAGGGTGTTCGCTATGCCGATAAACTTTCTTCTTCCGGTGTGGAAACCACTCACGTTTGTTATGACGGCATGATCCACGGGTTTTTTAGCATGGGTGGCTGGCTTGAAAAATCACGCGAGGCTCTCGACTACACGTCTCAAAAATTGAGCGAGGCTCTTCGAGATGGGTAACCTAAGGCTGAGTGAGCACTCTGCGTCAATCTTCGGGTTTAAGTTTTGAGTCTATACCATTACCACAACACATCTCCTGATGCGTCATTTGCCGCAGATTTACCCGGTGTTCATGTATTGCTCATCCACCTCGACTTGGTAACCATTCGCGAGACTATTCGTTTGGTTGAACATCCCGACCACAGCCATTAGCTCGCCGAGCATTTCGTCATCCATGCCTAACTTTCGTGCAGCAGCTGTATGGGAGCGGATACAATACTCGCAGTTATTGGTTGAGCTCACTGCGACAGCAATCATCTCTTTGGTGAGCGGGTCCAGACTTCCTGGGGCCATTACCGATTTTATGCCGGCCCAAATTCTTTTTAGCGTGGGGGGGTGGGTGGCCAGGGTTTTCCAGATATTGGGCACGTATCCAATACCTCGTGTTTCCTTGATATCGTCGTAAACCTCACGGACACTACCGTTTGCGGCCTTCTCCTCGATCATCTTTACCGTGGCCATGGCTGTCTCCCTCCGATTGAACACCTGTCGCATTCGGGTATAACTTGGGCTTATCCTTAATGTACCTGATCGCACGCATCCATTGGAAATGTCATATTCAACTCAAGAATGATTTTTGGTTGGCTGTGCGTTCCGGGCGGGCGGCACGCCAATCGCTAACCATCAAGTTTGTTGGATTTACTTTAGAGCTAGCGTAACCCTTTGAGTTGTCTCCGCCTCTAATTTTACGCGATTTTTTCTAGGCAATGTCTGATTGTCGAGAAAATTGTGTCGATTTGGCTCCGCTCAATTACCAATGGCGGAGACAGAGCGATCGTATCGGCTGTCGTCCGGATTAGCACTCCATCATCGTAGCATTTGAGAAAAGTTTCAAAGGCGCGCGCAGTTGGCTCGTTTGGTCGGGGTTCCAATTCAATTCCCGCTACCAAACCCATATTACGAACGTCGATTACGTGTGGCGCTCCGCGGAGATCATGGGCGCCTTCCTCCCAGTATGCCTCGAGTTCGCCGGCGCGCTCAAACAAGCCTTCGGAGCGATATAATTCCAACGTTGCGAGTCCTGCGGCGCAGGCCAAGGGGTGGCCTGAATAGGTGTAGCCGTGGAATAGTTCGATCGACTGTTCTGAGTTGTTGATGAGGGTATCGTAAATGCCTTTGCGGACGATCGCCCCCCCCATGGGCACGGTCGCATTGGTCAAGCCTTTGGCGCAAGTAACAATGTCCGGGATTATATCAAAACGCTCACATGCAAAACTGGCACCCAATCGACCAAACCCTGTAATAACTTCGTCGAAGATCAAGAGGATTCCATGGCGAGTACAAATCTCTCGTAGACGCTCTAGGTAGCCTGCCGGAGGTATAAGCACCCCCGTGGAGCCGGCCATAGGTTCCACGATGACTGCAGCGATATTATGTGAGCCATGCAGTTCTGCCAGTGTGTCAAGTTCGTCGGCGAGATGTGCGCCCCACGTTGGTTGACCACGGCTGAATGCATTGTTATCCAACGAATGAGTGTGTTGTAAGTGATCTACTGCGCCAAGTAAGTTTCCAAACTGCCGCTTATTTGGGGCCATACCTCCCACCGAGAGCCCGCCAAAACCAACTCCGTGGTATC
>CAJWOI010000259.1 GCA_913044255.1 uncultured Alphaproteobacteria bacterium | reverse complement strand
CAAGGTTTGACCCTTTGCGTTCTTCCATGCCGTAAGGCCATTGGTTGATCCACCCCGATCCGCCACACTTTAGACAGTTACCGTAACCGCCCCCAGTACCTTGGCACTGGGGACAACTTTCGGCTGCGCCTGGGCGATTTCTTGATCTATTTTGAAAAGGTCGCAGGTTCGTAATTGTCCCGATATCTAAAGCGCCGTGTGCCAAACCATACGCAACCGACAACCTATGAAAATATTCCGTGGGGAGCTTATCGGCATCTAAATCCTGTGGTTTTGGCAGTTGACTTCCTTCTATGTGGATGTTCTGAGCTTTCCAATTATTGCAAACACTGGCTGTTATCTCTTGATAGAAATCTATCGCAGATCCGCCACCAGTCAGAAACAAAGGAACCCCGGTAGTCCATTCGGCTTGTATTGGGGCCATTTCGGATTTGGTGTAGTTAATCATTTTTGCAATGGGCAAATAGACCTCCTCCTCTAAGTTTTTCTCTGCCTCGATGATTCGTTTAATTGGGATGCCCATCTTTTCCGAGAAAAATTCTCGACTTGGAATAGGTGCATCAACTGAAGGTTCCCAATCACCGCTGTACCCTGGTTCATCGAGTCGATGAAGCACTAAAGACTCAGCGCCGGTGTACGTTACCGAACTATCAAAGATGGGATGCTTGTCTTCGTAATCTTGGCGATGAACGTTGAATATCGTGGAATCAACTGTGCCTGCACCAACATCCACTAACAGGTGAATACCGCGGCGGCGACTCGAACTTCTAACATAGCCTGTTACTTGGGCGACAAACTCGGGAAATGCATGGATCTTTTCTTTGGATATCCCGATCTTGCCAGCCTCCAAATCACGAGCCGATCTGCCCTGCAAAGCGTCAATCACTGATTCCTTAGAGATGCGGTGGTCATCATCGCTTAACAACCATGCGGCAGAGATCAAATCACAATATAGTTTCTCTAGTTTTTCATTGTTGTAGGTACTGGTTGGAAGCCCTACGTTCAAATACCAATCAAAACCACGGTTAAAATAAATGTCTTGTTTATTTTCTTTGATCCAATTTCTGGTTCTAACAAATACAAACGCCAAATAGGCAACGATCCTGTATTTCGATTCGTCATCCAGCTTATCGAGCAGAATCCTCTTTTTTAGATCACGAGCACGTTGGCCATCATTCAGTTTCGTTAGTGAATATTCACCCTTTTCAGTCCACCAGATTTCTGTCGGCAACAAAAATTCTTCCCCATGGGAAACCTGATCTCTTAACTTAATAACATGTGGTGCTCTCCCCCAAACGACGACTTTAGTAAACGCGGTGCCAAAATCGAGCCCGACTGTCATTCGCTGTACCGTAGCCGACTGCTGCGCTGGCGCTCGTGATGACTCGTCATCGGTGTTCATCTTGCTCTTCGGTATTAGCTCCTTTTTCTTCGCCTCTGTCGGAGTTATTTGCGAAGACTCTACGGGCTGCTTCTGTTTGTCTTGAACTACGAAGCCACTACCATCCGGACTCCTCCTAATTGTAGAGCCGAGAATCCTTTTAGCGATCTGCTTCGCGGTGTTGAAATCCATCACGAGTCCTTTGGCGTTATTTAATTTATTTGTAGTACTCCACTTACAACACCCTCTCGTTCCGCCCGAAACGATTCCTTATTTTGATTAAGTTTTTCTAGATGCATGTTAAAACGCTCACGAACTTTTTTGATACGACCCTCAGTAGCGGCAATTAACGCATCTCTTTGATTCTCACGGTGGCCGTGAAGCACTTCCTCCAACATCTGGAGTTGTCTATTCATATGACTTTCCGCAGACGCCACCTGAAAGCTCACACGATCGAAGTTTTCATTTCTTTTCCGGTCTTTCTCGTTCTGATAATCTTCTTCTAAAGCTGCTAGGCAGCGTTTTACAGCGGCTTCTATATCAAAATCTTGCAACAAACTTGACGCCTCTAGCCATCGCTCTCCAAAACGTCGTACCGACTGAATTGCATCTTTTGATTCTTCTCCTTCAACAAGGTCACCCATGTCATCAACTGGTGATATACGAAACTGCAGCTCTTCTTCCTGTCGAAGCCCTTCGAATTGCCAACGTAGTCCCGAAAATGCGTAATATCCGCTCTGAAGGGTTGTATGTCGCCCATCTAGTTGCATCGCTACAAGTTTTGCGCAAGACGTGTCCGCATTCATTTCGCCACCAATATAACGAACTAGAGGGTGATACTGATTGATGAGTTCAATCCTAGATGATTCGTGATAAACCTTATTAGCAAATTCACATCGTACATTATCGCCAGATGGCAACCTCGTCTTTCCAAATAACTTATTTCTTTGTACATAGAGCTCCAAGCCTGCGGCAACATCGGGAGAGAGTTGGATGTCTACAATATATTCGTCGGTTTTTAGTCGTTGAAACTTGGAGCCAGCAGTTTGCTCTTGCAAATAATCTCTCGTATAGAAAAAAAGATCGCCACTAGTCACAGTTCTCTTTTGTTCATGGGCCGAATTAACTTTATCGAGCACGTAACCACCATGGGCGATCAAGTGTGAAGCCTTTTCTTCAAGTTGCTCCTGTGCAAGACTTAAATTTTCAATTGCTATAGCAGTATTTGTAATCCTCTCTTCTTCTTCTTTGGGGGTTAGCACTTGACTCAGTAACTCGTGGGTTAGTCGTGATATTTCTTGGCCTAACATGACATCTAAGCCACCAAGTGCTCTGACAAAAATATTCAGGCGTTCTAAGAGCCGATGGTAAATCCGGTTATCGATGGTCCCCTCGTAGCACAAATTCCAAATTTTTATTTTGTCCGCGTGCTGACCGATTCGATCCAATCGACCGATTCGTTGCTCTATCTTCATGGGATTCCACGGAAGATCATAGTTCACAATTAGACGACAGAATTGAAGATCTACACCTTCACTTGCGACTTCTGAGGACAACAATAGGCGCGTTGTTTTACTTTCCCGAAATCGATCGATTATCTCCTGCTTACTTTCAGTCATACCCCCCTTCAGCACTTGACTGTGGATCCCATCTTCGGACAATCTTTCTGCTAGATAATCGAGGGTCCCGCGGAAGAACGAAAACAGCACAATCTTTTCTTTAGGATTATCCTTTAGATAGTCCTTAACGTTATCCCTGAATCGTTGATATTTGCTGTCATTATTTCGAAGTTCAGCCAAATCTACCTGCGGTAGCACTCGATCTATCAAATGAGCTATTAGCGGCGCAGAGGCTTCTTCAATATCGAGAATATCCGGCTCTTCACCAAAGTCCTCGTAAATCATTTCCTCTACCCATTGCGCTCCGGTTTGGTCCTCGCAAGCTCTCTTCTGCCAGGCCTTAGCAGCGGCGAACATACAGCTCGATACCTGCCTTTGCGGGGCAGCCAGAAGGAAACCAGCGACAATATTCCGCCCGACTGCATATTCGCGTATCGCATTGGTTACTGCGTCGTAAAAGTTTTGTTCGGCAAAAGTTAGTTGAACGAACTCGGTATAGGGATCACGTATAACTGTATTCTCTACAACTTCTACTTTCCGGGTTCGATTTACCGAATGGCGAAGTAGATTGATGCGTTCAATACTATTTGCTAACCGCACTCGACCGGCCTCTGTATCCAATAATTCATGAGTTACACCACCATTCACTAACCCTTGAAGCTGTCGGCTGTTACTTAGAAGATCGAAGCTACGTGCTTCAGCAAGTTTGGAAACTATCTCTTCTGGAGATGATTCTGGATTCAGCGACAGATCACGAGCTTCTTGGAGTGGTCTATTGGCCTCAAGTACGCGCGGAAAGTCATTGATCGAAGAAAAAGATTCTGGATCAACAAGTTTCAGTAAATGAAATAGGTCATCGTCTCGAAGATTTATCGGTGTAGCCGATAGCAATACGATGCTTTCGCTTACGTCTCGGAGCATTTGACCTAATCGAGCAGAACTCGTACCAGGATTTCTCATATAGTGCGCTTCGTCTATTATCGTTAGATCAATCATCGGCACATCATCCGACCGCTCCTGGAGAAACTGTGTTAATTCATACCTTGCATTGGGCCGCGCCCGTTCATCGTGATGCGGGTCATTCCCCGAAGGCCGTATACCCTGGATACTACAAATAAGGCCTCTCCCTTGAGGCACATCATTTTTTTCCCGCGCGAGCTCTTTTCTAAGTCGTGTGGCATCAACAATTGCAGCTTCGACACCAAATCGCCGATATAGTTCGATCTTCCATTTTTCCCGGAGCATTGCAGGGCATACCACTAGCAGCCTACGAGCGTCGAGGCGGGCACGCAGTTCGGTCCAGATTAATCCCGCCTCTATTGTTTTTCCTAGCCCTACTTCATCTGCGATCAATAATCCTTTGGAGGGTGACTCAAGAAATGACAAAACCGGTTTAAATTGATAAGCGAAAAATTCTGTCCTCGTAGTGTCCATACTATAAATGAGATCCGAAAGGCGGCCCTTAAGTTGCATATGGGTCAGCAGCCGGTTGAAATCTACTTCACTTCCGAATCGTCCGCTTCGAATTAGCTCGAAAACATCGGCCTCATCATCTGCCGCGATGAGCTCGTACACAGGGTGCCAAGACGTCGCACGTCCTCCACCCCAAAACACTTGGTAGTGAGCGGTGTTGCCGAT
>CAJWOI010000258.1 GCA_913044255.1 uncultured Alphaproteobacteria bacterium | reverse complement strand
AGCGCTGAGGACCTTTGGTTCAATTTGAACGACGGCATTCTCGGCAATATCATGGGAATTCTCATCTTCACCGTCTTTCCATTCATTTTATTGGGGACCATGCTCGAACGTACGGGCGGCGGGCGCTCCATGATCAAACTGGCCGTCCACGTCACAAAAGGATTCCGAGGTGGCCCGGCCCATGCAGCAATTATGGCCTCAGGCCTGTTCGGTACCATGTCAGGGGGCGCCGTCACCAATGTGGTTGCCACCGGGGTTATCACCATACCGATGATCAAGCAGCGCGGTTTTTCCCCCGCTTTCGCCGGTGGGGTTGAGGCCACGGCTTCAAGCGCCGGCCAGATCATGCCACCGATCATGGGAGCCGCTGCCCTCGTCATGTCGGACCTTACCGGAATCCCCTATTTGACTATCATCGTTGCCGCTCTCCTGCCGGCGCTGGCCTACTATGCCAGTCTCTTTACCAGCGTCGTGTTCGAGGCGCGCCGTCTTGGCGTTGAGGTCGGCGGTGAGGATCTCGATCAGAAGGACTTGGAGGTAACGCCCCAGGATTACATTAATGTGATCATGATCGTGGTGCCGATCGTCATTGTGGTGACAAGCTTGATTCAAGGCCTGTCCGCAGCCGGTGCCGGTATGTCGGCATTTTTTATCATTATCCCGCTCAGTTTTTTGAATCCCGAAGTTCGCCACAGACCTTTCATCATCGTAGAAGCGCTCTCTCATGCCGGGCTGACGTTCGGACGGCTTCTGATGGCGATCGCTGTCGTTGGCATCATCGTGGCGGTGTTGGGCGCCACCGGGTTGCCCCAGGACTTCGCCATCCTGATCAATGAAGTGTCGGGCGGCAACCTGTTCCTGACCCTTTTCGTAACCGGGTTTGCGGCGCTGATGCTGGGCATGGGAATGCCTACCTTGCCGGCCTATTTGACAATTGTGCTGATTTTGGGTCCGGCTATGCAGGGATTAGGGCTGACGCTGATCGTCGCCCATCTGTTTGTCTTTTACTATGGGGTGGCTTCGTCGATCACACCACCGGTCGCGGTGGCGGCCTATGCTGCTGCATCAATCGCCCAAGCAGCCCCCATCAAAACCGCCACCATGGCGTTGCGTGTTGGCTTGGTGAAGTTCGCTGTGCCCTTTGTCTTCGCCTATTATCCGGTTTTATTGATCGTGCCCGAAGCATTCCCGGAGGGAGCCGCCGGCTTCAACTGGCCCGATTTCATATCGATCCTCTTGAGGCTGGTGATTTTTATTTATCTGATTTCGAGCACCGTGATCGCCTTCGATCAACGCCGACTGCCTTGGTGGGAAATGATTCTCCGGTTGGCATTTGCCGGTGGGATTATGTTCACCGTACCATGGGTGCACTGGACAGCGGTCGTCCTGGCACTGTTCTATATCGGCTGGCATCAAATAACTTTCGGGCGGGAGACCCCGGCCAAAGCGCATCCGTGACTGATAGGTCTTTGAATCTCAGCAGTGAACCCATAAAAGTGGTCCAAGTTATTTTGAAGAAGTTGGTGAATTCTTGTCGTGGTAGAAAGAGGATATAAATAGTCGCAAACGTTACACTCCGGAACAGATTATTAGCCTGCTTCTCGATGCCGAAGTGGCTTTGTCGCAAGGTCATTCGGTGGTTCTGGTGCTGAGTTAATATCCGCTTCTGGCTAAGAGCGGACGTCCCAGCCGTCCCTAATTAGAGTCTGCTTTACCCCCGAAAGCGGACATTGTTCAATTTATGTAAAAGTGTCCGCTTCTGACCCAAAGCGGACATAAGGAAATCTGTCTTTTTTATTGCTATTAGACCCACTCTTCATAGAATGAATAAAAATTTTATCAGAGTTTTCATCGGGTAAAAAGATTGATGCAGTCATTCATCCGCCGATTTAGTTCAGTGCCTTTGGGGCACTCCATAGCATTACTGATTTTACCAACAATTTTCCTTATCACGTCGATCATTCTAAAACTTGACGCTGGTCCTTCCTGGCTTTGGTCAAATTTGGACCCTGATTATTGGTATTTGTTTGATTCCTTAAATATGGTCAATTTGAATTGGCCTCAACACATCGCCCACCCCGGCACAACGGTTCAGTTTATCGGGGCCGCAATGATCAAGTTGCTATTTCCATTAACACCTGCTGATCAGATTAATCAAATAGTCCTCGCAAATCCGGAACACTATCTGATGTTGATCAGTCGGGTGTTGCTTTCACTAAATATCGCCGCATTGGTTTTCATTGGCGTAACAGGATATTTAACATTCAAAGATGTAATCGGCGCGATGTTGTTGCAAATGGGGCCATTTCTATCACAACTCATTTTAAAACACTCTCTGCATGTGTCCCCTGAACCCCTACTTGTCACCGTTATTCTTGTTTTAGGCGGAGTAATGATATTAGCCCTTCGACCGGGGCAGTTGAAAAGCCATTGCAACACCTACGCCCTCACATTCGCAATAATTGCCGGTTTTGGTATGGCCACTAAGATTACGTCTGCCGGTTTATACCTTATGCCATTATTTCTACTCGGAAGAGTTCGTCCAATAGTATTGTACTGCTTTGCTTCAATTCTTTTTACGGTGATATTTACATTACCTGCGGCTGGCTCATATCCAAAAATTCTTGAATTTATTTCGATAATCACCTTATCAAGCGCGCATTTTGGCACCGGAGATCAAACTATAATTAATCTTTCAAGCTATCCGGGGAATCTCTGGAATGTATCCAGTCGACCTGTGTTTTGGGTCACTCTCATTGTTTCACTGATTATGATTGCGTGGGTAGGTCTAAAACGTCGGGAGAAAGACTTAGTTTTAGCAAATACCATTTTGGCTTTGGCAGGACTTTGCCTAGCCTTCGTCGCTCAAGCTTTAATTGTTGCCAAACATCCAGCTGGTCATTACATGATCCCTGCACTGACTGCCAGCGCCCTAGGATTTTCGCTAATATATTTGTTGATTAAGGCATTGTGCAATCCGACTGGCAACGCGTTTCGAGCGATCAGAGCCGGTTTTTTGATTTTTCTACTAGTATTAGCTGTTTTCCAAGGACGCACTATTTACAAACTGGACAAGGAGTTAATTCATCGGGCTACTGCGGTTCAAACGATCAATGAATCAATCTATTCCGAATGCGCCCGAATTTATTTCTGGCCTACTTCCAACCCGTTATACGCCTTGTTCCTGGCAAGCTGGAATACCGACAATTCCTTCGCAGACGTTCTTCAAGGTCTCTACCCAGGCCAATCTTCGGTGTTCATAACTCCAAAGGGAGTAGTAAAGGGTATGGTTAATTCACGAGACATTCAGTCAATCGCGAATAATTACCCGTGTATTTATGTTCGTGGTTCGGCCCCCTTCGTTGATCCAGGGAAATATATTTTGCCATTTTCAGATCGTGCATTTTCAAAAATATCAAGAATGAAAACTTGTCATACCGGTGACGAAAGCATTTTCACCTGGGGTATCGACTGTAAGATAGAGAGTAATCGCTAACCTATTTTTTGAAAAAGTTTGTTGTTGAATTAATTCGCTCCACTAGGAGGAGTGCCAGAAGAATAATGTCCGCTTTTGGCTAAAAGCAGACATTTAGCCCACCCATAAAAAGAGTCCGCTATACACCCGAAAGCGGACATAAATTCAAACGGTCAAAGAGTCCGCTAGTAGCCAAAAGCGGACATCGTCCTGCCTCCATATCATTGGTACCCAATTGAATTGTCTAATGATTGGTTTACAAGTAAGTTTGAAAACGAACTTAAACTTGGTAAGCAACATGTTGTAGAGAAGGTAGCGTAATGGGATCAGGATCGACACGACCAAACAACGCCGATGACAAAATGTTCGCGGCTATGGAGCGCGGTGATCAAGGCGAATTTAAGGATCGTAAGCCACCAAAAAATACGGATATGAAACTCATCAAAGAAAAAGAAGCAAGAGCAGAAGATGCACGGAAAAAGGCGGATGGGTTGAAAGCGTTGAGATTGGCTGCTGAAAAAGAAAGCAAAACAAATTGAACACAGAACGGCACTGTCAGACCAAATTGGATTTCTGAGGTTATCGGTGTCGGCATAATGTCCGAATTGGGTCAAAAGAGGACATTATCCACAATTTCAGGGGAAAGATTTGGGGGCAATTTCCAAAGCAGCACGATCGACCCAAAATGAAAAGGCGTTGCCTTAAGCTATGCAGCTTGAAAGTCTCTGTTAGTCTGAGCAATAACTGTTTGCTTAATTTCTGTCGATGAGGTTCGGGGATTATAACGAACTTGAACTATTTTTTTCCCCAATGCTGTTAAATAGGCTTCCACATTCAGATTGTGGGGCTTTCTCGCCCAATCTTCTCCAATCACGAATATATCGACATTCAATTCCTTACAACCGGATACATATTCGAAATCATAATAGGGGCGTACGATATCGACACATTGCAAGGCTTCCAGCATCTCCACGCGTTGGTTTAGAGGAATTACCGGGACATTGGGCTTGTAACGGCTAACCACTTCATCAGAAGCGACACCAACCGCCACAATATCACCCAGGGTTTTACAGTGGTTTAGCAGAGCTAAATGCCCTACATGCAATAGATCAAAAGTGCCTACGGTATAGACAATCATTATTGGTTTAGACCTTTAGGTTTGTTCGA
>CAJWOI010000257.1 GCA_913044255.1 uncultured Alphaproteobacteria bacterium | reverse complement strand
CCGGCACCACCGAAGGATTCGGGCATAGCGATGCCAAGCCATCCATCCGCAGCTAAGGCTGCGCAAAAATCATCCGGGAAATTTCCTGTTTGGTCGCGCTCTAGCCAATATGTATCACCGAAACCATCGCAAATCTTGGAAATAGCTGCGGCAATCTGCCGCTGTTCAGGCGTGAATGAAAAGTTCACGTGTCATACTCCTTTTTGCGCGTTCCGTTAGTATGATTTATGTGCCGCTCCGCGTTAGGCGCGTCGGCGGGCTATCTCTCAAACCTGTCGTATCACTCCGTGCGTCGTTGTTCAAAGAGCCAGGCGATAAATGGATGAAAAAACTTTCTACGGCGGGGTATCTGGCCCTTTTTATGCCTAAGAATATGTGCACCGTTTTTCAAAAGGAGGGGTCGTTCTTTAAATTTTGTTACTCCATCATGGGGGGTTATACTCTACTGTTATCGGTTCAGTTCCTTCGGGGGAAGGCATGCAGCATTTGTGGCGCACTACCGTAGCGGGCTTGATATTAGCATTTGCGTGGCCGGTTTTAGGATTGGCAGATGGCGGCGCAGGCCCTGCTCATTGGGTAGGAGATGGAACACCGATCGAAAAGGCGGAATGGACATACGATCGTGCGGGGCATTTGCTCGAACGATTAGGTTTTGGTGGCACACCAGACGAAATACGGCACTTGGCTGCCGTGACCCCGGAGGAGGCGATTGATTCCCTACTGAACTATGAGCAGGTAGAAAACCAAGCAATTTTGGATTTTGATGAATCGGGCATCTTCGATCCAGGAATGGAACCATTCCCGAGAAGTCGTGCCGAGGCTGTGCAGTGGGCGCGTGACACGGGACACTCGATGGGGATATTCATTAAACCTGATGGCGATCGCCCCTTTCAACACGTAGTAAATAAATATTTTTATTATCTCCGTTCAAACCGGTTGGAAAGTCACCGACTAGGTCAATATTGGGCACAACGTATTCTACAAACTCGGCGCCCTTTTGAGGAAAAAATTGCTTTGTTTTGGCATGGTCATTTTGCGACCTCTGATGACAAGGTCCGTGACTACCGCAAAATGGCAGGCCAGATTCAATTATTTAGGGAATATGGGACGGGCAACTTTCGGGATTTGGTTTTGGCCGTAGCCCAAGACCCCGCGATGCTTGTCTTTTTGGATGCAGGTCAAAATATTAAAGGTCGGCCCAACGAGAATTTTGCGCGCGAAATTCTTGAGCTGTTTACCATGGGAATTGGGAATTACACGGAAAAAGATATTCGCGAGGCGGCGCGGGCTTTTACCGGTTGGACCAATGATAGCCTTAAATTCGTAGTCAATGCCGAACTGCATGACGAAGATGTCAAAACATTTCTTGGTCAAACCGGAAACTTTGATGGTACAGAAATTGTTGATATTGTTATGTCGCATGATTCCACGGCGCGGTTTATCACTGAAAAGCTTTATCGTTATTTTGTCTCTGCAGATGTACCCCCGCAGCGTATAGAGCACTTGGCGACGCTGCTGAAGGCCGGTGACTACGAATTAAAGCCACTACTTAAAGAAATGTTTATTGCGCGCGATTTTTACGCGAGTCACGCCTTTAGTTCTCAGATAAAGAGCCCGGTGCAATTGGTACTGTCCACTTATCGTAAGCTCGGTGTTACCACTCTACCTGGCGTTCCAGATTTTAATGAGTCAACTGCGGCACTTGGTCAAAAATTGCTTTATCCCCCCAATGTGGCTGGTTGGGAGGGCGGGCGTAGCTGGATTACTCCAGCTACGCTGGTTGAGCGCGGTAATTTTGCTAAGCAAGTACTTTTCCCGGATATAGGGGAATATTTGTCTCCTGATCGTGCACTCACCCAGATTTATAGAGATGTTGGTGGAAAATTAGATCGCGGCCTAGATATCACTAGCGCCACCGTGGCTGGATCCGTTGATGGAAACAATATGAGTACGATGTCGAGCTCCGATATGATGGTGGCGATTTCCGACGAGGAGTACAATACGCGCTATGGGGCGTATCACGGCACGATAATGGCCATGCGACGAGTGAAGCCTGTTCCACGGGTGCCGGCGGCGGTTAATCTGGCATCGATGGTCCAAGACCAGAATCTAGTGACTGTGCCCGCTGTAATAGACTATTTTCAGAAGCGGTTGTTGCGAGTGCCACTTGTAAAAGATCATAGGAATGCGCTTATCTCTTTCTTGAGCCGAGAGCTCGGCACCGAAGACATTGGTACTGCACTAAGTTACCTCGAAGAACCACTCCGAATGCTTGTGCACTTAATCATGAGCTCACCTGAATATCAGCTGTCATAGTGGCTTGGTCTTGTAAAAGCCAAGTCTTACCGAAGAGGGTGTATTATGGGCGTCCATATCTTTAAGCGTCTTCCGCGGCTTAACCGTCGGGAAGCATTGCAACAAGGCCTTTGTGGACTTGGGGTTAGTGCCGGATTGCCGCTGATATTTGGTCGTGCCGCCCAAGCAATGGCAGAGGATGAGACGTCTGGCGGGGTTGTAAATCCCGAACGGATTTTAGTCATCGTTGAACTTGATGGCGGCAACGACGGACTTAACACAGTCGTACCTTATGGCGACGACGCCTATTATCGACACCGCCCCGATATCGCTATTGCTGCGGAGGATCTGCGCCCTATCGATAATCATTTTGGGTTTCACCCATCCTTGGCAGGGTTTGAGCGATTGTACAAAGACGGTAAGTTCGCCCTGATCCATGGATGTGGTTACGACAACCCGATTCTATCCCACTTTGCTGCGATGGGATTCTGGCATACCGGAGTTCCTATTGCTGGTGAGAAACTCGGTTGGATAGGTCGCCTAGGAGACAAATTGAGTCCTGAGGGACGAGAGAATTTCATCGTGAATGTTGCCAAGCAGCAGTCATTGGCCGTCCGCTCACGAGTCCATTCGCCATTGGTCTTTGATGATCCAGCGCGATTCCTAAGAGCAGGGCGCTACGAACAAACTCCATTATTGGGAACGCTGACTGGTACGGAAAATTCATCCCAGCCGACTTTAAAGTTTCTCAGTGGAGTAGCATCAAGCGCGCTTAAGAGTGCCAAGTTTGTGCGGGAAGCGTGGGCCACTTATTCAACACCTGTCAACTATGGTCTCGAATTGCCAATATCGCAGGATTTACGAAAAGTTGCGGCCTTAATCGATGCCGGAATGCCTACTCGACTTTTTTATGTACAATACCGCAACAACGACTTCGATACTCACGTCCACCAGGTTGATTTACATGCGCGCTTACTTGCCTATGCATCTGATCCGATTCATGGTTTTGTGAAGGATATGGATCGGATAGGACGTGGCGATGATGTCACGATGATGGTGTTTACGGAGTTTGGGCGCCGTGTCCCAGAAAATGCGAGTGGTGGGACAGATCATGGCACCGCGACGCCAGTCTATGTGGTAGGAAATAAAGTGAAGGGTGGACAATACGGTGGACCCGTCAGTTTAACGGAGCTAGATGACGGGAATCTATTATACACGACAGACTACCGCCGGGTTTATGCGAGCGTAATAGGCGACTGGATGGGTGCGGACGCCGACACTGTACTCAAAGGACATTTTGAATCGCTACGTCTATTCGGTTAGTTGAGGTTCCCATGTTGTCGTCCGTTGTTACTTAATACGGGTCAAGGTCAGAGATTATTTTGCCATTGTGGAGTGTCGTAATGGTTTGGTCTCTCGTGAGAGTGCATTTAAGGGACGATGTTAATTGCAAATCCCAATTTGTTGATAAATGTCAAGCAAAACCGGAATTTGCTGCATGAACCGACAGCAGACAACGCGAACTCTTTTCCTCGGTGAGGTGTCTAGCGGGGACGGGAAATCGGGAAGTGGCAGAAAAGGCGCGCCTAAAGATATCCTGACGATATCCCAGCAACCGCATGTTCTGGTTGTTGATGATGATCGTCGTTTGCGATTACTGTTGCGAGATTTTTTGACGGAGAATGGATTTTTGGTAGCTACTGCCGGTGATGCAGCTGATGCTCGTGGCAAGCTTCGTTATCTGGACTTTGATGCACTGGTGCTCGATGTGATGATGCCAGGAGAAAGCGGTATTGACCTTATGCGGGCATTACGCTCAAAGGGTGACATACCTATCCTGCTGCTGACGGCAATGGATGAGGTGGATGATCGGATCGCGGGGTTAGAAGGCGGAGCTGATGATTATTTGGCAAAGCCATTTGAACCGCGCGAGCTGGTATTGCGTTTGAATGCAATTTTGAGACGGGCCCAAAAAACTGGGTCGCCAGACGGAAGAGTAATCCGGTTTGGAGATTTTGAATTCGACCAAGTGCGTGGCGAATTGCGCCGTGGTGAAATCATGATTCAATTGACATCGGGTGAGATTGGTTTGTTACGCGTGTTTTCCCGCCACGTGGGTACGTCAGTATCTCGAGAGTTTTTGGCCACCAGAATGGGGATTAGTTCCCGGAGCGTTGATGTGCAGATCGCGCGTTTAAGGCGGAAAATTGAAGGTAATCTTCGTCACCCACACTATCTGCTAACCGTCCGAGGCGAAGGATATGTTCTGCAGGCCGACTAGATCGGGGTGTTGGTAATGCGACGGAGACGGCGCATAATGCCGGGCTCGTTCTTTGGCCGGTCCTTGTTAATATTATTAT
>CAJWOI010000256.1 GCA_913044255.1 uncultured Alphaproteobacteria bacterium | reverse complement strand
GCTCAATAGCAATTGAAGACCTTCTAGGCCGTCCTCAGACCCGACTGGATCGAGAGGCTATGGCTAAGCTCATTGGGGGGCGGCGGATCTTGATCACAGGCGCTGGCGGCTCAATCGGTGGCGAACTTGCCCGACAAGTAGCGGCTACAGGGCCGGACCGGCTAATACTACTCGATCACGGCGAATATAATCTTTATCATATCGATCGTGAAATTGCGGAAGGAACCCCAACCCTAAATTGTCACGCAGTGTTAGGGGACATTCGTGACCGAGCATTTCTAGGGCAAGTGTTTCGCGCCGAACAACCGGAATTGGTGTTCCACGCCGCGGCATTGAAACACGTGCCTTTAGCTGAAGCAAATCCATGCGAGGCCGTACTTACCAACGTTGTTGGGACTCGCCAAGTCGCTGATGCGAGTAAAGCTTTTGGGGTTACGGCAATGGTACAAATATCTACTGATAAGGCAGTCAATCCATCCAGTGTAATGGGAGCAAGCAAGCGCCTTGCGGAAGGTTATTGCCAAGCGCTGGATCGCACCGACTCAGGCTCTAAAACCCGTTATGTTACCGTGCGGTTCGGTAACGTGTTGGGATCCACCGGATCGGTTGTCCCACTCTTCCAACGACAATTGGCTCAGGGGGGACCCCTTACTGTTACGCACCCTGAAGTCACTCGCTATTTTATGACGGCACGCGAAGCCGTCGAACTTGTGCTTCAGGCGAGCGCACTAGCCATCCACACAAGCAGTGCCGCAAACAAACACTCTACGGCTGGACTAGGTCAACTCTATGTGCTGGATATGGGTGAGCCGATCCGTATACAAGATCTTGCTCGCCAAATTATTCGGTTGTCCGGGCTGCGACCAGATATCGACATCGCGATTGAGTACGTCGGTCTGCGGGCTGGCGAAAAATTGTCCGAAGAATTGTTTCACGAAGGTGAGGCTTTACTTCCCACCGCCCACGAGGCGATCCGTCTCGCAAACACTCGCCCTGTTGAGCTACCACTGTTGACCCAGCGTCTTAGCGAATTAGCTACTTACGCGGAAACGCGTCAAATCCAACCAACTTTAGACCTTCTGCATGAGCTAGTTCCAGAATATAGACACGACCCCAAAAACAACATTGTCACCGTGTAACGACCACCACACAGCAAAGGCGATACGAAATATCGCAAATTCTTTCGTGTGATCCAGGAGAGATAAATGGCAAAATCCAAGGCGGTGCCAATCCGGCGCGCACTGGTATCAGTATCAGATAAGACGGGCTTGGTTGAGTTCAGCCACTTTCTGATAGAACAAGGAGTGGAAATTTTATCCACAGGTGGCACCGCTGGCACCCTCCGGAAGGCTAATATTCCTGTACTAGAAGTTGCCGACCACACCCGTACGCCAGAGATCATGGGCGGTAGAATCAAAACTCTGCATCCACTCATACATGGCGGAATACTTGCTAGACGCGACGAAGCCGAGGACAACGAAGCCATGGAACTCCATGGGATCACCCCTATAGACCTGGTCGTGGTCAATTTGTACCCATTTGAGCAAATGGTGCGAGAGGGCAGAGACATCGAGACTTGTATAGACAACATCGACATCGGGGGCCCAGCCATGATCCGATCGGCGGCCAAGAACCACAACTGGGTGAGTGTAATTACTGATCCTTCGGACTACCAGTTGATAATGGATGAAATGAATACGAACCATGGCCGAATTGGCTTGCCTCTGAGACAACAGCTGGCAGGTGCCGCATTTGCGCGAACCGCCGCCTACGACGCAACAATTGCCAGCTGGTTCGGCACACGTTTGCATGAGGTTGCGCCAAAGCAGCTCAATATTTTTGGGAAACGCCGTGAACTCCTTCGCTACGGCGAAAACCCTCATCAGACTGCAGCGTTCTATATAGCTGGCGCCGAGCGGCCAGGTGTGGGTACTGCCCGCCAGTTGCAAGGAAAAACACTGAGTTACAACAACTTTAACGATACCGATGCCGCCTTCGAGTTAGTCGCCGAATTTGACCGTCCCGCAGTTGCCATTATCAAACATGCCAACCCTTGTGGGGTTGCTCTCGGAAACACCCCCTTCGAGGCATATCAGCAGGCCCTATCATGTGATCCCACTAGTGCGTTTGGTGGCGTTATTGCATTCAACTGTCCAATCGATAAAGAAACGGCTGAGGCTGTTGTTGAGATTTTTTCAGAAGTGGTGATTGCCCCAGACGCTGACAAGCACGCCCAAAAAATGTTCAATCAAAAAAAGAACTTGCGGCTTTTACTAACTGGCGCTGTTCCAGAACGGGAACAAAAAACAACTACTATACGCTCCATAGCAGGCGGATTGTTGGTTCAAGATAGAGACCAAATCCATGTGGATGCCTCAATGACTAAAGTAGTTACAGAACGAGCGCCAACTCCTTCGGAGCTAACAGATTTATTATTCGCCTTTAAAGTCTGCAAACACGTGAAATCCAATGCGATTGTTTACGCGAAAGGCTGTGCCACAGTCGGCATTGGGGCGGGTCAAATGAGCCGAGTTGATTCATCCCGTATTGCGGCTTGGAAAGCTCAGGAGGCGGCAAAGGCTGTTGGCGAAAAGACAGCACGCACACTGGATACAGTGGTCGCTTCTGACGCCTTCTTTCCTTTCGCCGACGGTTTGTTGGCTGCTGTGAAGGCCGGTGCGCGGGCCGTTATCCAACCGGGTGGGTCAATCAGGGACCAACAGGTAATCGCGGCTGCGGACTCTCATGGCGTTGCAATGGTGTTCACTGGAATTCGGCACTTCCGGCATTGATCTGACGCCGCGCCCCTCGTAGCCTTGTAGGGGATAAACAATATTTCCAAGGATTAGTTCCTCATGAGCAACGATGGGAAAAAAGAACAACTGAGAAAATTGGTCGCAGAAAAATCCTTGCTCCGGGGGGAGTCTTTCATGCTCGCCTCAGGAGTATCCAGCAACTACTACTTCAACATGAAGGCGGCGATATTTGATCCCGAAGGAGCCACACTTATCGCAGACCTAGTTTTGGACGCCGTACAAAATTTCGACATCAAAAATATCGGTGGACTGGAAATGGGGGCTGTGCCGATTGCAGCTTGCGTTAGCATGCGAAGTTTCCAGCGCCAGAGACCGTTGCCTGGGTTTCTCGTTCGTAAAGAAACAAGGGCGCATGGAACTCAAGCGCGAATAGAACCGCCCTTGCCTCCGGGCACACGCGTGGCAGTTGTTGAAGACGTCACCACCACCGGGGCTTCCGCTTTGCAAGCCGCAAAAGTCGTGGTTGAGGCGGGATGCAAGGTTGCCGTTGTTGTAACGATCGTGGATAGGCTAGAGGGCGCAACGGCGGCTTTCGCTAAACAAAACCTACCATTTGTTGCACTACTTAGGTCAGATGAGTTTTCTCTAGCCGAATAATCGAGCTGAGGTCCAAGACGACCTCAATGCGCAGATTGCATACAATTTCCAAAACAAATGGAGCGGGCGATGAGATTCGAACTCACGACTTCAACCTTGGCAAGGTTGCGCTCTACCCCTGAGCTACGCCCGCCCAATATGCTTAGGCTCAAGCTGGCCGATAATAGGTTAGAAGCGTAGCTTTGCAAGCGCGCGTGCCTTCATTGCAGCCCTGCCCTATGACGCGTATATCTAGGATCGGAACCGATCCCGCACTCAACCTGGTACGTCAACACGGAGAGATGGGATCGGGCCTTGTGCGCGCGGAGTAAAAATCAGATGGAAACGATCATAGGTAGCGAGACAGAAGTCGCCGACCTGGTAAAGGATAGCAACGCCCAGCACTTCGTTGCGGATGTTATCGAGACATCGAAAGAAACCCCTGTGATCGTCGACTTTTGGGCTCCATGGTGTGGTCCTTGTAAGGAGCTTGGCCCACAGATTGAGCGCGCTGTAGCAGCAAGAGCTGGCAAAATTAAGCTAGTCAAAATCAATGTAGACGAAAATCAAGAGATAGCCGCCCAATTTCAAATTCAATCAATCCCAGCAGTATATGCCTTCAAGGAAGGTCGGCCAGTCGATGGGTTCGTAGGTGCCTTGCCGGAGAGTCAGATCCAAGCTTTTGTAGATCGGGTAGCCGGTGAAACGGGGCCCTCGCCCATCGATAGTGCCATTGAACAGGCAAGCGCGATGATGGAAGCCGGTGAATTCGAGCAGGCCTCCGCAGTATATGAGCAAATTCTTGCACATGACCCGACGAATCCTGCAGCTATTGGCGGTACCATACGTTGTCAGATAGAAGCCGGTGATTTGACCAATGCACGTGCACAGCTTGACGCAGTCGATCCGGACTTGCTGCAGAACGCGAGCATCACCGGAGCAAAAGCAGCCCTCGAGCTTGCTGAAGAACCTCTCACTCCCGGGAGTGTGCAGGATCTGACAGCTCTGCGAAACAAACTTGATAAAGCTGCTAACGATCACCAAACAAGGTACGATCTCGCCTGCGCACTATGGGCAAACGCACAACGCGAATCTGCCATCGATGAACTCCTCGAAATTATTCAACGCGATCGAACGTGGAATGATGAAGCTGCACGAAAACAACTCCTAAAGTATTTCGATGCAATGGGCCCTACCGATCCATTGATGATCGCGGCACGAGGTCGGTTGTCGTCCCTCTTGTTCGCCTAAGTAAGATGTCAGAGTACACATCGAACACC
>CAJWOI010000255.1 GCA_913044255.1 uncultured Alphaproteobacteria bacterium | reverse complement strand
CGAGGCATAAATCCGTGGGTGGCGACGCGAGTCTCGCACGCGCAGAATATTATCGTTATACCTAGACACAAGAGGGTCATGAAGCCGTTGCGGTGGCAGAAACCGATACTACTCATTTTAGTTTGGCCGTGTTCAGGACGATCCAACATCAAATTTTTATGTTTCTACGCTAAGTTTGTACTTGGCAATTACAACAAGGAAAATTGCAGCCCACAAACGGTGTGTCAATGGTATGGAATTGATTAACTGGCTCCAGCGATTGCGAGAAACGCGCCGTTCCCGTTCAAATCGGCGCGACGTCTCGCGTAAACTTTATCAGCAAATAGTCACGCAGGCCCGCCAGCCTTCATTTTACTCAGTCGCAAAGGTCTCGGATAGCGTCGATGGGCGGTTTGAGTTAATTGTACTGCATCTTTTTATATTATTGCGCTGCTTTCGTCATGACCCTATTACAGCGTCCATCAGCCAGGGTCTGGTAAACGCAATGACTGAGGATATGGATCGCGCACTGCGGGAGCTTGGAGTGGGGGATCTAAAAATCGGGCGTAAAGTTAGAACTATGGTTGGGATAATGCATGTTCGCTTGAGCTCCTACGAGGTTGCGCTTGAAGGTGAAGATGAGATGTTGTCGAAAGTATTGTCGGACAGTTTTTGCTCCGAGCGGGTCACCGCATTTGACACCGACGTAGAGCTAATGAAGATTTATGTGCGCCGCGCGATAGAGGGAATATCAAGATTGCCGTGTCGTGATTTGATCCAGGGAGATATTGTATTCCCACAACTAATCAAAAATACCAACCGTGGGTGTAGTCGTGGAGACGATTGAATTTAGCCGAACTGTGAAAGTGACGGAGATAGGAGATGCTGGGCTAACATTGACTATCGTCGCCGAGGAACGAGAGCGAAGTCTACTGGCTCGACGATTTGGTCTCATAAAAATAAAAAAATTTGAGGCTGAAGTTCATCTGCGACGGCGTCCCAACGATGAGAATAGGATTTACCTAAATGCTCACTTTTTTGCTGACGTGACACAAAATTGCGTGGTCAGTTTAGTTCCAATTGAGACTCATATTGACGATCGTTTTTCGATCGTATTTTCAAGTGCATGTACTCCGGAGTATGAGTGCGGGTCGTTTTCTGTGGAGGATCCAGATTCGCCAGAGATTTTAACTGGCGACGGGTTAGAGCTTGGTGATTTGATTGCGGAGCATTTGGCCTTATCACTTGATTCGTACCCACGACACCCCGGAGCTGCCTTGCCTGGGGCTGCGAGCACGGTTGAAGGTGAGGAGACTGGTGCGGAGACAAGGCCCTTGGAACGATCCTTAAAAAATTTGCGGAAGATATTGCATAATGGGGACAGTTAATTCAAAAATAGGACTGTGGGGTTGCTCCATGTTATTAGTTTGACTAATAACACTCCCCGCAACAGCTTTTAATCGAGGCCCTGGTGTAATGGCAGTTCCAAAGAAGAAGGTCACTCGTTCTCGCCGCGATAAGCGCCGGTCCCACCATTCGCTAGTAAAGGTGAATGTCGTTGAATGCCCGAATTGCGGTGAACTCAAAAGATCACACCATGTGTGTATGTCCTGCGGGCATTACCGAGGTAGGGAGGTAGTATCGGTTGACTAGCTCTAGGGATGTATTTAGAGGGCATTCACGGGCAAATCAAAATGCCCAATACAAGTACGATAGCACTTGACGCTATGGGTGGTGACCAGGCGCCGCGAATAATCATCGCGGGCGCTGATGTCGCACGCCAACGCTATCCAAATAGTCATTTTTTGATTTTTGGAGATGCCGGTACATGTATTCCTCTGTTACGGCGATTTTCGAGACTAGAGTCAGTCGCTGAGGTAGTGCATACGGAAGACATAGTTGCAGCTGATGCAAAGCCATCCGTCGCAGTTCGACGTGGAAGAAAATCTAGTATGTGGTTAGCTATCAACTCCGTAGCGGATGGGCGTGCAGACGCGGTGGTTTCAGCAGGCAATACAGGCGCCTTGATGGCTATGTCGAAGCTTCTGCTAAAAACCTTGCCCGGCATTAGTCGCCCTGCGATTGCAGGGGTGATCCCAACTCGTCGTAGTGAGAGTGTGTTTTTGGATCTGGGAGCCAACATAGAGTGTGGACCAGAAAACTTGATCGAATTTGCCCTGATGGGCGTCATTTTGGCGCGAGCAGTACTAGGTGTTGTTCGTCCTACAGTGGGGTTACTAAACGTAGGTGAGGAAGAGTTTAAGGGGCGCGAAGAGTTGCGTGAGGTGGCACGTGTGTTGCGGTCCGCGGATACGCTATTTGATTTTCATGGTTTTGTTGAGGGGGATGATTTGACCAGTGGAACGACCGATGTGGTAGTAACCGATGGCTTTACCGGGAATATCACGCTTAAGGCCCTCGAAGGGGTTTCAAAAGCGTACTCTGATTTTTTACGCCGTTCGCTTCGGAGTTCACTCAGCGCACGTCTTGGCGCGTTGCTAGCACGTCCGGCATTCAAGAGTTTAAGCGAGAAAGTTGATCCCCGAAGGCATAATGGTGCGATGTTCGTGGGTTTAAATGGGATCGCGGTGAAAAGCCACGGTGGTACCGATTCGCTGGGATTTGCCAATGCAATCGGGGTGGCAGTCGATATTATCGTGCAGGGTGTAAATGAACGAATCATTACGGAATTGTCTCGGTTACAGCCTGCAGACAGTGCTTAAGTTTTACCTCTTTTGCCGTAAATAGAGTGCTTTCTACAGAGTTTTCCACGTAGTGAGGCAGTTTGCGTTGACCAAATCAGTATTATCAGTAATTGTTCCCAACTATTTGATATTGACGGTTTTTCTAAGCTGTTTTAGGTTTTTACTTTAACGCCAGTGGGGAGCCAACACCATGACAAGGAGGACGGTGACAAAGGCGGCGCTGAGTGAGGCCGTATATAGAGAAGTGGGTCTTTCCCGAGACGAGTCTGGGAAATTGGTTGCGTCTGTGTTGGACCAAATCTCGGGCAGTTTGTCGCGTGGCTCAAACGTTAAGATTTCCGCCTTCGGTAGCTTTGCAATTCGAAAGAAATCGCTTCGAATGGGCCGGAACCCTAAGACTGGAGACGAAGTTCCCATTTTGCCCCGTAGGGTAGTTGTTTTTCGGGCCTCTCATGTGCTCAAAGATAGAATTAATCGTGGTGGGTCGGTCTTTTTAGTGGACCGAGAATAAATTGTTCGGAGCTTGGCGATGTCATCAGAGCGGCTCGATTCGAAGTCTATAGGAGCTTCGAGAAGGAAAAGGCGCGGACCAAGCGCCAAAAGCACCCAGAAATCAGCGGGCGCCTTTCGGACAATTAGTGAGGTGAGCACGGCGCTTAGCGTTCCGCAACATGTCTTGCGGTTTTGGGAAAGCAAATTTTCACAGGTTAGGCCGATGAAGCGCGCCGGTGGGCGCCGCTATTATCGCCCAGAGGATGTTCGATTACTGTTTGGGATTCGTGAATTCCTTTATGAGGATGGATATACCATAAGGGGAGTTCAGAAGTTGTTACGTGAGAGAGGCGGACGGGCGCTTTCCGAGCGTGCTGATCTGAAAAAAAACGCGCCAAAGCCCAGTGGAAAGATGCCAACTGGTTCTGGGCTCCAAACGCGAGCTGGGTTTTCCTCGCCAGAAGAGGAACAACGACGTGCACTTGGCGCACTTTTGCAAGAGCTGGAAGAGATCAACCGTCTTCTCGAATCGCAACTTGGAAGGAGCTAGTTCAAGTCTCTGATCTAAAGATGGGCGTTTGTTCTTATTATTAGGTCGCGTTTTATATCATGGCACCGGGCGGCTGCGTATCTTAGTTTGTCATGACGTGTACTTTGGGCGCTCTTGTAAGGGGTTCGTCATTTTCGTTTCACATGTTTTATTGGTCATTCTCACTGCGTCGGCGTAGCATTCTATGATGCAAAATTCACTGCTGTGGACCTTGGTTATCTCGTTGGTTTTTTCTCTCAGCTCGGTAAGGGCGGATTTTGATGACGGTATGGTGGCTTACGAACTGAGTAATTTTGAGTTTGCGCTGGGAGAATTTCGCTTGGCCGCTAGGCATGGAGAAGCGCGGGCACAGTATATGCTGGGTGAGATGTATGAGCACGGGAGGGGCGTCCCAAAAGGTGATGCCACAGCCATGAGGTGGTATCGTATGGCTGCTGAACAGGGTCACGCTAAGTCTCAGTATAAACTTGGTTTAATGCACGAAAAAGGTATGGGTGGGCCCGTAGTAGGGAGGTCAAGTGCCTCTGGCGATGGAGGTCTCGGTGTGACTGCAGTTCCCACCCACCAGCGACTAGGGCTGTCGTATGCCGAGGCGGTGAAGTGGTACAGTATGGCGGCTAACCAAGGATTTGTGGATGCCCAGTACAACCTCGGGCTGATGTATGCCTCTGGCGGTGGTATCCCCGAGGATTATACGGGCGCATATTTATGGTGGACGGTGGCGAACGTCTACGGAAACGAACAGGCGGGTACTAAGTTGAACATACTGAAATCACTTATGAGTGAGAGAGATATCGTGGAGGCTCAGCGTTTGGCACGTGACTGGTGGGAGAAGCGTAGGTAGTTAAAATCTTTGTTTTTGATGCAAAGATTGCTGTTGATAGATTGCCTGTTGTAATCGGAGCGTGGCGCAGTCTGGTTAGCGCACTTGTCTGGGGGACAAGGGGTCG
>CAJWOI010000254.1 GCA_913044255.1 uncultured Alphaproteobacteria bacterium | reverse complement strand
ATTAAGGCTAGCTCCTTTGCATATGCCACAACCCCATCCATCAACTCTTCGTGTGGGAAAACCTTAGTAGCCAGCCCCATTTGAAATGCTTCTGCCGCCGGTATTTTCCGAGCTGAAAGAAGCAAGTCGAGCGCATTGGGCAAACCAACAACCCTTGGTAAAATCCAATCAATGCCATGCTCTGCGATTAGTCCTCTCCTAGCGAACGCTGTGGTGAACACAGCCTTTTCAGAGACAAAACGAACGTCACAAAATAGCGCCATAACAAACCCAAGCCCAGCGCACGGGCCGTTGATCGCGGCGATCACGGGCTTTGGGGTAGCGGTGAAATATGTGTAGCGCATATTGTAATCACTTGGGAGCTCTAGTTGGCAAGCCGCAGGCTCATGATGAAGACGCTTGCGGTCGGCCTCGCGTCTGCTGTCACTATCTTCTTCACTAGATGCGCTCAGCATCGACATATCGGCGCCCGCACAAAAACCGCGCCCAGCACCCGTCACAATAATTGCGCGTACACCTTCATCGGCGCCCGCCACCTCCATTGCTCGTCGTACGTCACCTTCCATATCTCTAGACCAAGCATTCAAGCGATCTGGTCGATTGAGCGTAATCGTGGCCACGTTATCGTCGATATCATATAATATATCGCTATATATCATCGTAAATTGCTCCCGTATCTCATCAACCAGTATGTGGTCGTACTTCACCACTACTCTCGTAACATCCTCGACATAAATAGGCTCCAACATTGTAACCGACGAGCGCCACAATGCCACAAGGAGTGCGGTCAACATCAAGAGGCGGTCACATGATTCACTTTGTACGGAACCTTACACGGAATCCCTGCCTAAATCGTTTACAGCAACCTTCTGGATCGGTTGGCTATGTCACTTGAAAGCCATGGTGATATGGATCACGATCATCCACGAAAATTTTGTTCTGCCCTGTGACCCGCGCCCAGCCGGACACGGCCGAAAGAATGGCAGGAAATTTCCCTACTGTGGTTTCCCCGAGCATTTTACCCTCAAACAGACTGCCGATAATGCTTTCGTGCACAAAATTATCCCCGTTACGCAAGTCACCGCGCGCAGCAAGCTGCGCCATCCTCGCAGCAGTGCCCGTACCGCACGGCGACCGGTCGATGGCCGCAGTACCATAAAAAACCGCATTGCGACTGTCAGCAATAGATTGGGAAGGGTCCCCCGTCCACATAACATGACTGACTCCATGAATGCTTGCGTCTAAAGGGTGCCTGACATCGAGCAAATCGTTCACCTGCGAACGAACAATTGGGCTGAATTTTTTGATCTCTGTTGTATTCAAACTATTGAGCGCTCGACACCCTTTTTGGGGTTCAATGATTGCATAAAAATTTCCGCCATACGCAATGTCGCACTTAAATCTTCCAAGCCCGGGACAATCTAACATAACGTCCGTTTCATGCAGGTAACTTGGAACATTCTCAATTTGCACTGATTCAACATAATTTTTTTGGAGTTTATATTTTGCGACAACCAAGCCGGCGGGTGTATCCAACCGCAATTGACCATCTCGCATAGGATTCACGAGACCATTCTCAATGACAACGGTCACCGTGCCGATGGTCCCGTGCCCACACATGGGCAAGCATCCAGAGGTCTCGATGTAGATTAGGCCAAGATCACAATCATCTCGAATAGGAGGATACAGCACCGCGCCTGACATCAAATCATGACCGCGGGGCTCGTACATCAAAGACGTACGAACCCAGTCGAATCGAGAGATAAAATGCTGGCGCCTCGAACTCATGTTGCCGCCGATAAGTTTAGGAGCGCCTTCGACAACCACTCGCACTGGGTTGCCACAAGTATGCGCATCGACACACGAAAAGGTATAGCGTTTACTGTCCATCGAAGTGTACGGATCAACAGGTATCCCGAAATTATTCTATCCTAACATAAAAAACACACAATACAGTCAGGTAGACATAACCGTCTCAGAGACATTTAGTGTCCTAAGTTATTTCGATTCACCAGACAGCAAAACTAACACCGTTCGGCCCCTCTTTTTTTTATGTGGTATGGCCGTTTGAAACATTTGCTGAACGTTTGGCTATGAGCTTATATGATGTTTCCCATATCACTGTCATCGTTTCTGTCAAAACACTATTTAAGTCAGCAACGGGCAAACAAGTTAAAGGCGTACAGTCATGAAGCCAGTCCGATGGGGGGTGCTTAGCACGGCAAAAATTGCGCGTGAACGAGTGATCCCCGCAATGCAACAAAGTAAACTCTGCGTTATCCATGGAATAGCCTCGCGTGATCCAGCCAAAGCAAAAAAAACAGCCGATGATCTGGGAATCAAAAATACCTATGACTCCTACGAGGAACTTATTGCTGACCCAGAAATAGAAGCAGTCTACAACCCATTGCCCAACCATTTGCATGTACCTTGGAGTATCCGAGCAGCAGAGGCCGGGAAACATGTGTTGTGTGAAAAACCGATCGCAATGAACGCAAGTGAAGCGCGGGATCTTGTTACGACACGAGATAAGTGCGGTGTTTTAATCGAAGAGGCTTTTATGCCACGACATCACCCACAGTGGAAAAGAGTGCGGGAATTGTTAAATCAAGGGAAGATCGGCGATGTACGTGCAGTGCAAGCAGCTTTCAGTTATCACAATGTCGACCCCATGGATGTTCGGAATCAAGTGAAGATTGGCGGTGGTGGACTCTACGATATTGGCAGCTACTGCATCACATTAACCCGCTATGCCTTTGAATGTGCACCGATCCGCGTATGTGGAATTATTGACTACGACCCCACCTACGAGACTGATCGATTGACTGGTGCGATCATGGATTTTGGAGAAGGTCGCCAAGCAAGCTTTGTTTGCGGAACTCAAATGGCACGGTACCAAGGCCTTATTATTTTCGGAACAAAGAGCTGGATCCGAGTGGACTGTCCGTTTGCGATGCCTGGCGACTGGCGTGCACATATTGAGATCGGAGCCAATATCTACCCAGGAGCACCCGTAGGGGAGACCGAAGAGTTCGAAGCAACAGAGCAATATATGTTACAAGCGGAAGATTTTTCCAGCAGACTACGCACAAGGACCCCCGGTGATTTCCCGCTTGAAGACGCAGTTTTAAACATGGAGGTCATCGACGCCATTTTCCAATCTGGGAAAACCCATTCTTGGAAAACAGTCGGCAATAACCGATAGATGGCTACATGAATTCTCTGCCTAAGCGTACTCACGGACAAAAATTACGTCGTTGGCTTAATTTCTTGCCTAAGGCAGAGCTGCACTTGCATCTCGAGGGGGCAATCCCTCTAAATGCCCTATGGAGCCTCATTCAGAAATATGGCGGAGATCCATCAGTCCCAACTGAGCTGCATTTGCGTCAACGACTGACCTATGCAGACTTTCCTGATTTTATCGAAACATGGATCTGGAAAAATAGCTTCCTCCGTACCTACGATGATTTTACTTTCATTGCAGAAAAAGTCGCACATGATCTCTTTAAGCAAAATATTCTATATGCGGAGCTTTTCTTTTCTCCCTCGCGATTTGCGGACCGAGGCCTAGAGCCAGCAGAACTCGCTGCAGCTATTCGAAAAGGGTTGGACAAAATCTCGGGATGCGAAATATGGCTAATCGCTGACCTGGTCCGAGATCATGGCCCGAGCCAAGCGGCGCTCACCCTAAATGAGGCAGCTGCTGCACGCCATCACGGAATCGTTGGCATAGGGATGGGTGGGTCGGAACATCGTTTCCCTCCCGAACCTTTTGCAGAAGTGTATGCCGAAGCTCGCCGCTTGGGATTTAAAACAAGCGCACACGCCGGAGAAGCCTCTGGATCAGATAGTGTGCGAAGCGCAGTTGTTTCGCTTCAGGTTGACCGACTTGGGCATGCCACTAGGGCCGAGGAAGATCCCGCACTTTTGAAATTGCTCAACGAACAGAGAACACCCCTCGAGCTCTGTCCACTTTCCAATGTTGCAACTGGCGCGATCAAATCTCTTGTCGAGCACCCGGTGCGACGTTATTGGGATCAAGGATTGTTGGTGACTATTAATACCGACGACCCTGGGATGTTCCACAACAAACTGGTGGACGAGTATGTCCAGCTTGTCGAAATATTTCATTTCGAACTCGATGAAATTCGGCGCCTTATCCTCAACGCGCTTGAAAGTTCATGGAGGCCGGAAATGATGTCCCCAACGCTACCAGAAATCTTTTCTAATCATCCCGGTTGGCAATTACCAAATTAATATTATCTGTAGTTTTTAGTCCTTGAGGCATTTTCAGGCCCTCGAAATAAGTAACATCCCTTGTGCGCATAACTTCTCATTGAATTCAGGGCCGTTTTTTATTCAAGAATTGGCGCATACCCTCAACGTGTGCACCACGCGCAAATGCAAGTCGAATAGCTTGTCGTTCCACCTCTAATCCAGCAGTCATGTTCGTTTCATAAGCCGCTTTCACCGTTTGTTTAACTAACATCGCGCCGATAGGATTTCTTTCCGCTATGGTCGTTGCCAGGACCAGGGCATGCTCAAGCGCTTCGCCAGGTGGGGTCAACACCGTTATTAATCCTGCAGAATGAGCTGTTGCTGCGTCAATCGGCTCTCCAGTCAGCATCATCCGCATGGCCAATCCTTTGCCACCGATACGAGTCAGCATCTGCGTTGCACCATCACCAG
>CAJWOI010000253.1 GCA_913044255.1 uncultured Alphaproteobacteria bacterium | reverse complement strand
ATCCTACAAGACCGGGGCCTCGAGTTAGTCACCGGTGGTACAGATACGCACTTAGTGCTCGTTGATCTGAGGTCTAAGGGTTTGACTGGTGATGCGGTCGAGCAAAGCCTGGAACGTGCCGCAATCACCTGCAACAAGAACGCAGTACCCTTTGATCCGGAAAAGCCTTCTGTTACTTCTGGAATTCGTCTTGGTACTCCGGCAGGAACGACCCGCGGTTTTGGAGTAGCAGAGTACCGCCGCATTGGAGAATTGATTGGCCATGTTGTTGACGGCCTTGCTTCTCATGGTGGGGATGCGAATGTCGCTGTTGAAGCCCATGTGCGGTCTGAGGTCTTGAGTTTATGCCGCCGTTTTCCGCTTTATTGCGGTCTTTACCCAATGTGAGTTGTTGAGGGGAATAAAATCGTGCGTTGTCCTTTTTGTGGCTCTGTTGACACCCAGGTGAAAGATTCTCGTCCCACCCAAGATCATTCTGCTATACGACGAAGAAGGTTTTGCCCCAGCTGCCTTTCACGCTTTACTACTTTTGAGCGAGTGCAGCTTCGCGAGTTGACGGTGGTAAAACGCAATAACAATCGCACGCCGTTTGAACGTGATAAGCTTATGCGTTCAATCAATATAGCGACCCGCAAACGTCCTGTGGATCCTGATGATCTCGAGCGTATGGTGAATGGGATTGTGCGTCGCCTAGAAACGTTGGGAGAAAATGATGTGACGAGTTCCGCGATTGGCGAGTTAGTCATGGACGGGCTTTCAGAACTTGATTCCATCGCTTATGTACGCTTTGCATCGGTATATCGTAATTTCCGAGAGACGAAGGATTTCGAGGATTTTATCGACGAAATCCAAAGTGACCAAGACTAAAACTGCTCATTCGAACTACATGCCTGCGGCCTTGGCCTTGGCGCGCCGAGGTTTGGGAAGTGTATGGCCGAATCCAGCTGTTGGTTGTGTCCTTGTCAAGGCTGGAACAGTCGTTGGGCGCGGTTGGACTCAGAGAGGGGGTAGCCCACACGCAGAGACGGAGGCGCTTGTTCGAGCTGAATCGCGGGCGCTTGGCGCAACTGCTTATGTAAGCCTCGAACCATGTGCACACCAAGGGAAAACACTGCCGTGTGCAGAGGCGCTTATAAAAGCCGGAATAGCTCGTTGCGTTGTAGCTGTTGAAGATCCTGATCCACGTGTTTCGGGTCGCGGTCTGAACCAGTTACGCCAAGCTGGCGTGAATGTAGAAGTAGGAATACTTGCGGACCAGGCCCGTGATTTGAATGAAGGTTTTTTCTCTCGCATCATTAAAGGGCGACCATCGGTAACCTTAAAGTTGGCAACTACTTTGGATGGGTTTGCCGCTACTGCAAACGGCGAAAGTCGATGGATTACGGGTTCTCTTGCGCGGCAACGGGGTCATTTGATGCGGGCTGAGCATGATGGGATCCTAATCGGGGTTGGCACTGCAGTTACGGATGATCCAATGTTGACGTGCCGATTAGCTGGAATGCAGCAGCGATCACCAATCCGGATTGTCCTTGACAGTAATTTGCGTTTGCCGTTGACCAATTCGCTAGTGACTACGGCACAAGAGCATAAAACCTGGATCGTGACGAAATCAGATTCCAACAAAGAACGATGCGCCGCATATGGAGATTACGGCGTTGAGGTTCTTAAGGCAGATGTCGGCCCTAATGGGTGGTTATCCATGAAGCACGTTATGAACGTTTTAGGGGGGCAAGGAATAACACGATTGCTTGTCGAGGGCGGCCCCTCAGTTGCTTCGAGCCTGTTCCAGGAAGGCATGGTAGATCGCGTGGCTTGGTTTCGGGCTCCCACACTGATAGGAGGTGACGGAATCAATGTCACGTTACCTCTCGGCTTAGCCAAACTAGCTGATGCAATATCTTTTCGCCGTCTGAGTATTGAAGTTGTAGGCGAAGATATACTGGAATCCTTCTCCGTCGTGCCTTAGTTTCTCGCAATGTTTACAGGAATCATCACTGATGTGGGTCGAATCTGCAAGATTGATGGTGCAGGCCAGATTCAACTGTCTATACAAACAAAGTATAAAAGCGAAGATGTTATCGTTGGCGCATCCATTGCGTGCTCCGGTATGTGCCTGACGGTTACTGCGGCTGAAGATGATTGGTTTTCAGTATTGGCATCGGCGCAGACGCTCTCGTGCACTACTGCTGGTGATTGGCGTATCGGTACGCTATTAAATTTAGAACGTTCCCTAAACTTGGGGGATGAGCTAGGCGGTCATTTAGTTACTGGACACGTTGATGGTATAACACGCGCAGTTAAAATCTCTCCGGAGGGCGAATCGTTACGCATGAGATTCGATTTGCCGGACTGGTTAGAGCGTTATGTTTCATCCAAATGTTCAGTTGCGATCGACGGTGTTTCACTGACGGTAAATGAAGTCAAAGACGGCTATTTTGAAAGTAATGTCATACCACACACTCAGAATGTCACTACTTTGGGCCACCTTCGGCCTGGGGAAGCTGTGAATGTCGAGGTGGATATGTTTGCTCGCTATGTCGAACGATCGCTCGCGTTACGGGGACTAATTAATAAATGACCATTGCTGACGTAGAAGCTGCGGGCCGCAACCGGGATTTTTTGTCTTCGATCGAGGAAATTCTTGATGAAGCGAGTAATGGCCGAATGTTTGTTCTTGTTGATGATGAGGATCGAGAAAACGAGGGCGACCTCGTTATCCCAGCTCAGATGGCGACCCCTGAAGCAATCAATTTTATGGCGAAGTTTGGACGTGGTCTTATATGTCTTGCGTTACCGCACGAGAGGGTCCGTGAGTTGGGATTGAAACCGATGGAACGGAGAAATCGGTCTAAATTTGAGACCGCATTTTTAACGTCGATTGAGGCTGCTGAAGGGGTGACTACAGGTATTTCGGTGGCAGACAGGGCCCATACAATTCGAGTGGCGATCGACCCACGCTCTACGGCAAAAGAGATAAACACTCCGGGACACGTGTTTCCGTTGGAGGGACGGGATGGAGGCGTATTGGTGCGCGCGGGTCATACTGAGGCGGCCATCGACATATCTCGCCTGGCTGATCTGATACCAGCAGGTGTTATTTGTGAGATTATGAACGATGACGGCACGATGGCACGGTACGATGACCTCGCGGCATTTTGCCAGCGTCATGCTTTACGGATGGCGACAATTTCTGACCTGATCGCTTATCGCAGACGAACAGAGCGCTTGGTAGAACCGGTCGTGGAAAGTACGGTGTCTAGCCGGTATGGGGGCGATTTTCGAATGATTGTCTATAAAAATACAGTTGAGTACGCGGAACACATTGCTTTGGTGAAGGGCGACGTTTCGACCCCTTACCCCGTACTGGTTCGAGTTCACGCGGTAAACGCAGTGTCTGATTTATTGGGCGACATGGATAGCAACAGCGCAGATGACTTGCACGGGGCAATGAAAATTATCGGAGATGCAGATCGTGGTGTGGTGGTGTTGATAAGAGACACTTCTGCGATGAACGTATCGACGCTCGTTGGCAAGGTAGCACAGGATGACAGAGTTGAGAGCTCATGGAGGGACGTAGGTGTCGGTGCGCAAATTTTATTGGATTTGGGGGTTTCGGAAATGATTCTCCTGTCAAACGTTGAACGTGCTTTTGTCGGCTTAGACGGATTTGGCCTTCGTGTGGTGGAAAGACGGCTCATAGGTGCGACAGATGTCTAGCGAGCTCCACGGTTTCCACATCCTGATTGCGTTATCGAGATATTATGAAGATATTGCCGATCAATTGTTAGCTGGTGCCATTGATGAGTTAAAGTCGGTTAATGCGAGCTGGGAGGTTATAGAAGTTTCGGGTGCATTTGAGTTGCCTGCTGCTGTGCGATTTGCCAGTCTATCCGGCTTGTTTGATGGATACATAGCACTTGGTTGTGTGATCCGGGGTGAAACTAGCCACTACGATTACGTGTGCCGTGAAAGTGCGCGGGCATTATCCGATCTTGCTGTTCGTCTTCAGTTGGCTGTTGGCTACGGAATAGTCACAACTGATGATCGAGATCAGGCTTGGGAGCGGGCTGCCGTTGACCGGCGGAATAAAGGGCGTGATACGGCATCAGCCTGCCTTAGAATGGTCGAAATTCGCCGCCGCTTTACGGCGCAAGGTTAAGGGGGAATGTGCAGGTGTCATGGCGACATGACATTCGAAGTGCGACACGATTGGCGGTTATACAGGGGCTTTACCAAATTGAGGTTTCTGGCTTGTCGTGTGAGACGGTAATAAATCAGTTCATGTCTCACCAAAAGGGCGCGGTCGGTGTCGACGAGACATCCTGCATGATCGACAAGGAATTGTTCTCCGATATGATTGTTCACGTCGAGGGAGATCGCCCTTTACTCGACAATCATATAGTCGCTGTATTGTCTCGAGAATGGTCAATGGATCGGCTGGGTACGACTATGCGTGCTTTACTGAGGGCCGCATGTTATGAATTAGTGACGCGATCCGTTGTGCCGGCTAGGGTCGTGATCAAGGAGTATGTGGATATCGCAGGGGAGTTTCACGGACCGTCGGAGATTGGGTTCGTAAACGCCGCGCTCGACCGACTAGCCAGAGACTTGCGCTCAGAGGAAATGAAAATTGGCCAGCCGGAGGGGGGATCCAAAGTAGATGCCGCAGCCGGTCAATGAATTTAGCCAAATCTCAAAATATTT
>CAJWOI010000252.1 GCA_913044255.1 uncultured Alphaproteobacteria bacterium | reverse complement strand
CCATCACCCATACAAATTTCAGGTGCGGCAATTTCATCGTCAAGTACCGGACAGTATCAACGGTATAAACGGTATCGAGTTCCCGTTCCAAATCACTAACGTCAATCCGATCACGACCAGCGACTGATCGAGCACGCGAAAGACGACTTTCTAGCGGAGCCATTCCGGTCGTTGCCTTAAGAGGATTTTGCGGGGACACAAGCCACCATATCCGGTCAAGACCCAACCGACGCATAGCCAAATGGCTGATATGACGGTGGCCGTCGTGAGCCGGGTTAAAGGAACCGCCAAGAAGACCAACTCGTGCCCGACGGTGCGGTAGCCGAGCCAACAATCGAACGATTTCTCTCAGGGTCGAACCTGTCCCTGCCCGCGGACAAGATATTTATAGCTCGTCAACTGTTCCACCCCCACTGGACCGCGCGCATGTAATTTACCAGTTGAAATACCAATCTCGGCTCCCATCCCGAATTCCCCGCCATCAGCAAACTGCGTGGATGCGTTGTGAAGGACAATACCGCTATCAACCCGCCTAAAAAATTCCGAAGCCGCCGCATCATCCTCAGTTACGATGCTATCAGTGTGATTAGAGCCAAAACGCTCTACGTGAGCGATCGCTTGTTCTAAACTCTCTACGACTCGCACCGAAATGATTGGGCCTAGATACTCCGTCCCCCAATCCTGATCGTTCGCAGGAAGAACACGTGTATCCACGGCCTGCGTCGGTACATCGCCGCGAATTTCACAACCCGCTTCAACCAAACCCTCTATAACCTGCGGTAGAATCGTTAACGCAACATCCCTATGTACCAAAAGAGATTCTGCGGCACCGCATATACCGGTGCGCCTCATCTTTGCGTTGACCGTTATCGCGACCGCTTTACCGGGGTCTGCCAACCTATCTAAATAAACGTGGCAATTACCATCCAGGTGTTTAAATACAGGGATTCGGCTCTCAGCTGCTACACGTTCGGTCAACGAGCGGCCACCGCGCGGGATAATCACATCAATGTGCTCTGTCATCTTCAACATTTCACCCACGGCTGCACGGTCACGGGTCGGCACAATCTGCACACTAAATTCCGGCAAATCAGCTTCTTTAAGACCGTGGACTATACATTTAGCAATTGCTTCTGATGAACAGAAACTTTCTGACCCGCCGCGAAGTATAGCAGCATTTCCAGACTTGATACACAAACCTCCGGCGTCCGCAGTGACGTTAGGACGGGACTCGTAGATAATTCCGATTACTCCTATCGGCACTCTCACACGCGTGATACGAAGGCCGTTAGGACGTGTCCAATCGCCGATGACCTCGCCCACCGGATCAGGCAAAGATGCGACATTTTCGAAGCCAAGCGCCATTTCCTCGACACGTGCCTTATTGAGGAAAAGACGATCTATAAATGCCTCAGCTGCATCACCAGTTTTCGCAGTCGCGATATCAGTTTCATTCGCCGCAAGAATTGCTCTGACACTATCACGAATAGCGCGGGCGGCTTCACGCAAAGCGGCACTCTTTTTCTCATTGCAAGTACACGCAAGCTCTGCTGCAGCATCACGTGCATTAATACCAAGCAAACGCATAACAGGGTGGGCGTCGGCGGCGTTTGTAGTTTCAACGTCATTCATCATTTATCTCCGCTCCGCCCTACAGACAACGCCAAATCATCGCGGTGAATCATTTCCTCTCGTCCGCGGTAACCAAGTATCTTTGCAATTTCACCGCTTTTATGACCAAGAATACGTTGGGCATCGACAGCTGAATACGCACTGATCCCCAGTCCAATTTCGCAACCGTCACCATCTTCTACGATTACTAGATCACCACGTTCAAAATTACCGTAAACTGCCAACACTCCTGGCGGCAACAAACTTTTCCCGGCTAAAATAGCATCCCGAGCACCTTCATCGACCGTCAAGCGGCCTGATGGTTTTAAGTTATTTGCTATCCAACTTTTTCTGGCTGTCATCGGAGACCGTGGAGCAAGGAACCACGTGCATGACGCACCGCCACTAAGAGCGGAAAGCGGGTGTTGTGTGTTACCAGCCGCAATAACGACATGACAACCGGCATTTACCGCAATCCTAGCTGCTTGCACCTTGGTAGCCATACCACCAGAACCGACGTCAGATTTGCTAGCGCCTGCCATTCCCTCGATCTCTCGGGTGATCTCATGCACCGTTTCGATGCGTTCAGCCGATGTATTCAGATGGGGATCAGCAGTATAGAGGCCATCGATATCACTGAGTAGCACTAGTAGGTCAGCGCTGGCCATTTCAGCCACCCGAGCTGCAAGACGGTCGTTATCGCCAAACCGAATTTCATCTGTTGCCACCGTATCATTTTCATTAACAAGCGGCACAGCACCAAAACGAAGAAGGGTCTCCATGGTGTTGCGAGCATTGAGATAGCGACGTCGTTGTTCTGTATCACCTATGGTCAATAATAACTGCGCCACCGTTAGTTGATATGGCCGCAGCAATTCCTGATACGCGTATGCTAGACGTATCTGCCCCACGGCCGCAGCCGCCTGCTTTTCCTCCAGCTTCAGAGTGCGACGTCGCATTCCCAAATGCCCTCGCCCAACAGCGATGGCCCCAGATGAAACTAGGATCACTTCGCGCCCACCAGCACGAAAGTCGGCGATATCTTTTGCCAAACTACTCAACCATTCGCGCCTAATCTCTCCCTTGCTGCCGTCAGCTAAGAGGCTAGAACCTACCTTGATTACAACCCGACGGAATCCCTTCACATTCATTTGTTTGGTCATGGATGCCATGATCCTTTAGCCAAGAGTTGCTGTGAACTCCGGGCTGAATCAACTTCTCTATGTACATCCCGCAATAAATCGCTAATCCCAAAGCCAGTAGCCGCAGAAATAACTCGAACGGGGGACAAAATAAAGGAGCTCAAGCTACGGCATTTGTCAGCGACCAAATCAGATTCCAAGGCATCACATTTATTTAACGCAACTATCTCAAGTTTCTGGCTAAGTGCTGGACTGTACGCCACCAGTTCGTCCCGTACCATCACGTATGCACGAAGGAGGTCTTCCTGGAGACCATCAATAACATGGACCAATACCCTACAACGCTCTACATGACCAAGAAACCTATGCCCCAAGCCGCGCCCCTCATGCGCACCCTCGATGAGGCCAGGAACGTCAGCAAGGACAAATTCAATGCCATCTACCGCTACCACACCAAGTGCTGGATGAAGCGTAGTAAATGGGTAGTCCGCTATCTTTGGCTTAGCTCTGGTAGCCACCCCAAGCAAAGTGGACTTCCCAGCGTTGGGCAATCCCACAAGACCGGCATCGGCTATCAGCTTCAGTTTCAACCACAACCAGCGTTCCTCACCAAGCGTGCCCGACTCTGACTCTCGCGGCGCCCGGTTCTTTGATGACTTAAAAGCCGTATTGCCACGACCCCCATGTCCGCCGCGTGCAATCAGGGTATGGTCACCTACCTTTTCAAGGTCAGCTATTAATGTTTCCCCATCCTCAGCAAAAATCTGAGTCCCCACAGGAATTTCAAGGACTAAATCAGAGCCTGCCGCACCGGTCCGGTCCTTACCACTGCCATCTTGACCCCGTTTTGCTTTCCGATGCTGTTGGTAACGAAAATCTATAAGGGTATTGAGCCCCTCAACCGCCACGGCCAAAACATCTCCACCTCGGCCACCACCTCCGCCAGCCGGTCCACCGAATTGTATATATTTCTCCCGGCGAAATGCGACACAACCATTGCCACCGTCACCCGCTTTAACAAAAATTTTAGCCTGATCTAGAAATTTCATCGTTTGGCCCCGTCCAGCCGGGCGCCATCAAAAAGGGGAGCAGCCGTGCTCCATCCCCGGTGTTTGCGGTCACACTACCCTGATAGCCTAACCGTTAACTTGAACAGAAACGAAAGTCCGGCCACGTTTGCCAGCTTTGAACTCAACATGACCTTGTATCAAGGAAAACAGTGTGTGATCTTTCCCCATACCCACGTTATCACCCGGATGGAATTTCGTGCCCCGTTGACGGACAATTATGTTCCCAGGCACAACGATCTCTCCACCGTATTTTTTGACACCTAACCGTCGACCCGCCGAGTCACGACCATTTCGAGAGCTACCACCTGCTTTTTTATGCGCCATAACTTAATCCTCAGATGCCACGTTCACAGAATCAACAGCGCTTGGCTTTTTCCGACTTACGGCCTTCTTCGCAGCCGTTTTTGCTGCAACTTTGGTTTTAGCCTTAGGCCTGGTTTTTACCGGCTTACCGAGAACCTCAGTCACACGGAGAACCGTTAGCGCTTGTCGGTGCCCATTCTTGCGCCGGGAATTTTTGCGCCGTCGCTTTTTAAACACAATAATTTTATCACCGCGTGCCTGCTCAAGCACCGTTGCCTTGACCTCGGCTCCAGCAATATGCGGGGTTCCTACAGTCGTACTCTGATCATCGCCTAGCATCAATATTTGATCGAACGAAATCATTTCGCCAGCAGCAGCGTTGAGTTTCTCAACCCTAAGCACATCCCCCTCAGCAACCTTATATTGCTTGCCGCCTGTTTTGATAACTGCGTACATGAGTGTCCCAAGCCAAGGTAAATCTGGCGTAAACCATAATGTCTAGGAGCGGCGGCAATATAGCTCAGCATCGCCAACTGTCAACGACCTTGGCTAACAACAATGGGCAAGGCTCAAGAACTT
>CAJWOI010000251.1 GCA_913044255.1 uncultured Alphaproteobacteria bacterium | reverse complement strand
TGAGTTTTTCGATCGCGCGCGGATTTGGCTGAGCCGCCCGCTGAATCGCCTTCAACCAAAAAGATTTCAGTTCCAGTGGCTTCAGCTAAGGTACAGTCAGAAAGTTTGCCGGGAAGGCGAAGTTTGCGGGTGGCGGTTTGCCGTTTAACATCACGTTCCTGGCGTCGGCGGAGTCTGTCGTCCACTCGTTCTAGTACTCGAGACATTAAAGTATCGGCTAACACTGGGTCTTGAGTCAGCCAATGTTCAAAATGATCTTTTAGGGAAGTTTCGACCACCTTAGCGGCTTCAGGAGAATTTAGGCGTTCCTTAGTCTGACCTTGGAATTGAGGTTCGGAGATAAATACAGATAAAATCCCACAGGTGCTGGTCAATATGTCATCCGCGGTAATTTGGCTAGCGCGCTTTTCCTTTGCAAATTCGCCGTACGCCTTGAGGCCTCGAGTTAACGCGGTACGAAAGCCGGATTCGTGGCTGCCACCGTCGGGCGTGGGCACGGTGTTGCAGTAAGAGTGCAGGAATGAGGCTCCGTCATCCGATGGCCACGAAACTGCCCATTCCACTCTACCGCCTTTGGCGAGTGTAGCTTCGCCGCTAAACGGAATTGAAGTGACCATCTCCCTGTTCCCCGTTTCGATTAGAAGAAAATCTTTTAGGCCGCCGGGGAAGGTCAGAGTTGCTTTGGATGGTGTGGCAGCATCGTTTTGTATCCATTTGTTATGGCAACGCCAACGGATTTCTATACCGCGAAATAAATAAGCCTTGGATCGTGCCATGCGGTAAAGCAGGTCCGGTCGAAATTGAATGTTGTTAGGAAATATTTTGGGATCAGGATAACAGGTTACACTTGTTCCCCGTCGGTTCTTGATAGTCCCAATGTTCTTTAATGGTCCATCAGGCTCGCCACATTTGTAAGATTGCCGCCACAGTTTTTTATCGCGTGCTACCTCAACCACCAATCGTTCTGAGAGGGCGTTGACAACGGATAAGCCAACCCCATGGAGTCCACCAGCGGTCTGATAGACCTTATTTGAAAACTTTCCACCCGCATGTAGTGTAGTAAGAATTACTTCCAGTGCTGATTTCTTTTTAATTTTTGGATGAGGATCAATAGGTATTCCTCGACCATTGTCACGGACTGTAATTCCCCCGTCGGCTGCCAACTCCAAGTCAATAAAGCTCGCGTGGCCCGCAACAGCTTCATCCATTGCATTGTCAAGTAGTTCGGCGACCAGATGGTGTAGTGCCCGCTCGTCAGTGCCCCCGATGTACATTGCGGGTCTTCGGCGCACGGGCTCTAGACCCTCCAGAACCTCGATATCCTTAGCTGTATATTCACTTCGTGTTGAAGGAGCTCTAGTGTCAAATAGATTGGTCATATACGAAATATAGGGGTATAGCTTCCAAAAGCTAGCTGTATATAGTACAGGTCCCTTTCAAAACTGCGGACTATGGTATTAATTTATATATAGGCTTGGGATTTATGGCTTCCAAAGATGAATTTAACTCCCATGAGCCTGCGACGCGTACAATTGCGATGCCGGGTGATACGAACCCTTCGGGCGATATTTTTGGTGGATGGGTTCTTTCTCAAATGGATATTGCGGGATCTATAGTCGCCTCGAAGTGTGCAAAAGGCAGGACAGCAACCGTTGGGCTTGAGAAAATGTCGTTTCTTAGGCCCATTCAAGTGGGTGATACCGTCAGTAACTATGTTCAGATAGTTCGAGTGGGCCGCACTTCTGTAACTGTTAAGGTCATGACTGAAGTGGAGCGTCGGCAGTCTGGTGAAATGATGGTGGTGACCCAGGGTTTATTTACTTATGTTGCTATCGATGAAGAAGGACGGCCACGATTAATAAAAAATTCTTGACCGATACCTGTACAATTTTAGACACAAAATTTACCTGAGATCGTGGGAGACCAAACCATGAGAACGTGTCTATGCGGAACGTCCAACAGGCAATAAGGCAGGAATGCCAAAGCCCGATCTCTGCGGTAGAATTCTGAGTTCAGGCTTTGGCGGTATTTTGCTAAATTCAAACGCTGTAATACATATCGAATTCAACGGGGTGAGGCGTGTGCTCAAACCGGTAAATTTCTTCCCACTTCAGTTCCATATAGGCAGAAATTTGTTCATCCGTAAAAACATCCCCTTTGGTAAGGAAAGCCCGATCTTCGTCAAGCGCACCCAGGGCCTCCCTTAGGCTTGAACACACCGTCGGGATATCCTGCAGCTCCTCAGGCGGCAAATCGTAAAGATCTTTGTCAATTGCTTCTCCGGGATGGATCCTATTTTGGATTCCATCTATTCCAGCCATAAGCATGGCGGTGAAAGCCAAATATGGATTGGATGAGGGATCGGGGAAACGGACTTCAACGCGTTTCCCGTTGGGACTGATTGAAAATGGTATTCGACATCCAGCGGACCGGTTTCGGGCTGAATAAGCCAGCAGCACTGGGGCTTCGAATCCGGGGATCAGCCTTTTGTAACTGTTGGTAGTCGGGTTTGTGAAAGCGTTAAATGCGCGGGCATGTTTGATAATACCGCCGATATAAAATAAAGCAGTTTCAGAGAGATCCGCGTAACCGTTTCCTGCAAATGTAGATTTATCATTCTTAAAGATTGATTGATGTACATGCATTCCGGAGCCGTTATCATCAATCACTGGCTTAGGCAAAAACGTTGCGGTTTTGCCATACGAATGAGCGACTTGATGTACGACATACTTGTATAACTGGACGTTATCTGCACAACGGACCAGATTCGTAAATTTGAGACCGAGTTCGTTTTGTGAAGGTGCAACCTCGTGGTGGTGCTTTTCCATCTCCACTCCAGTTTCAATGAGGGTGCTCACCATTTCCGCACGAAGATCCGATAGTGAGTCGACCGGTGCTACTGGAAAATAACCTCCTTTCATTGCTGGTCGATGCCCCGGATTGCCGCCTTCCATTTTACTTCCCGTGTTATAGGGGCCCTCATCGGAATCGATACTATAGAATGTGTGGTTCATCGATACGTCCCAACGGACATCATCAAAGACAAAAAATTCAAGCTCAGGACCAAAGTAAGCAGTATCTCCAAGACCTGAAGAGTTCAAATAAGCCTCTGCTTTTTTTGCCGTTGAACGTGGATCGCGGCTATAGGCTTGCCCAGATACAGGCTCACGAACATCGCAGAACAACACTAGCGATGGTTGTGCTGTGAATGGATCGAGCGTTGCCGTAGTCGGATCCGGAATAAGTGTCATGTCAGATTCGTGAATGCCTCGCCAACCTGCAATGGAGGAGCCATCGAACATGATGCCATCTTCGAACACGTCCTCTCCAACAGTACTCACGGTTTGTGCCGTGTGTTGCCACTTTCCTCTCGGATCTGTAAACCGAAAGTCAACAAATGAAACATCGTGATCCTTGATCATCTCAAATACTTTTTTTACTGCGTCAGCCATGACCTTGACTCCACCTTCCCTTAGCTTCCTATTTCCGTTCCGTGACGTAGTTCCCAGTGAAACTCGACATTTTTAAGCCCAAATGTATGATATCAACCATACGTATGCACTCTTTGACAATTTTTAATGACATAAATTTCGTAACATCTATTTCCATAAATTAGACCATCACGTTTGAGGGTTATCCGCTTGTGGATGGTCAGGTTAAAGCGCTTCGGATCCTTTTTCACCAGTGCGAATGCGCAGTGCTTCGTCCACCGAACTAATAAATATCTTCCCGTCTCCGATGCGGCCGGTATGCGCTGCTTTTTGAATTGCTTCGATCGCACGCTCAGCCAGAGCATCATCAATAACAATTTCAATTTTTATTTTTGGAAGAAAATCAACCACATATTCTGCGCCACGATATAGCTCAGTGTGACCTTTCTGACGCCCAAATCCCTTGGCTTCTGTGACAGTCATGCCCTGAAGACCAATTTCATGAAGTGCTTCCTTTACCTCATCCAACTTAAAAGGTTTGATGATAGCTTCAATTTTTTTCATTGCTCGATGCCCTCGGGGCTAAATGCTGTCACTATCTAACTTAAAGCAAGTGGAATGCCAATCACATAGCCATTTACCATAGTACGCGAAATTATGGTTCAAATCTTATTTTCTAACTATTCCGCTACTCGGAGCACAAAACTCTCAGGATGGACAGAGTTTTCTGGGGTAATAAACTTGTTGACCTGCGGCGGAAAGCTTGACGAATACTGCCTGGCGCCGCTACAGAGCATATCGGTGGCGAGTGTAGCTCAGTCGGTTAGAGCGCTAGATTGTGGATCTAGAGGTCGGCGGTTCGATCCCGCTCACTCGCCCCATTTTTATCAAAGAATCATAATCCTTTAGGAGATAAAGAGTAATGCCCCAGGTTTCCATAGCTAATCACGACCAAAAAGAATTTTGGAACGACATAAAGGGAAAGCTCTGGGTGGAAATGCAGGAGCGCATCGATTCAATGCTATCGCCATTTGGCGAGAAGGCACTACGGACCCTTAATCCCCAGAAGGGCGAAAAAGTTTTAGAAATTGGTTGTGGGACAGGGACCATGACCTTAGCTCTGGGGGAACATGTAAAAACTTCGGGCAAAATCCTGGCTGCGGATATATCTCACCCGATGTTGGGGCTCGCGATCTCTCGAGGCAAGGCCGCATCTTTAAGATGTGTCTCATTTTTGGAGGCGGATGCTCAAGTCTACCCATTCCCTACAGGTGAATTTGATGCGTTGTTTAGTCGTTTTGGCGTGATGTTTTTTGAA
>CAJWOI010000250.1 GCA_913044255.1 uncultured Alphaproteobacteria bacterium | reverse complement strand
GTAATGGAAGCAGTGCCAGAGATATCGGCACTAGCAACACTACTCAGAAGGAAGAGGAAGACGAAGGTGAGGAGTTTCACACTTGAGAGCGGCGGATTTGGTTAAGCGGTTGGGATAATAAAAACCTGTCTGGTCGAACATGCCAACCCAGAAAATAAGAAGGCCCCCACTGGGAGGGCCCCGGTCGCCTGAAGGCGTTGCCTACGAGAAATACTTCTCTTGGTATGAAAAGCAAAGTAGGTCTTGGTTGGTTACACTACCCTACATATTACAAGGGAAATGTAGCCATGACAAGAACCGTTCTTGGACTTGATTTAGGGTCGAATTCTATCGGTTGGGCTATTTTGGAAGAGAAAAACCGCAAGCCTTCGGCTTTTCTCGCCAGCGGCGTGCGGATATTCAACCGGGCCGTGGAAGAAAAGACTCCAACTCCGAAAAACATAAAACGTCGCCAGCGGCGACTTGCTAGACGGGTGATTCAGCGTCGCGCCAGAAGAAAACAGCGCCTCCTCGCCTATCTCGCCAAACTCGGTCTCTTGCCGGTAACTCTTGTAGGCGATGCTCAGCCAGAGAAGATTCTGAACAGCCTTGGCGACCCCTACCACTTACGAGCAAAAGCGCTCGACCAGCGACTCGATAATTACGAGTTGGGGCGGGTTTTATTACACCTCGTCCAACGCCGCGGATTTCTCAGTAACCGAAAAACCGTTCTTGGGGATATGGCAGATGATCCCGACGTTCTGGAAGTTCTCGCGGAACTTGAGGCAGAAGAAGATACTTCTTCTGATCGGGCAAAAGAAGAAACCGCCTTCAAGAAGGATATATCGGTATTACGCAATGAGATTGACTCTGGCGGCTATCGTACTCTCGGTGAATATCTCGCTAGTAAATCAAAACATGAGTTAAAACGAAATCGCCAACATGCTGGTGGCCACTTACGAACCGACCGACAAATGTATCGGGAGGAATTAGCGGCAATATTCGACGCGCAAACTGCTTATCACCCCGCCTTAACTGAGGAGGTTAGGACTCAGATTGATGAAATCATCTTCAAACAGCGACCACTGAAACTCAGATCAGATCGCGTTGGCAAGTGCTCATTGGAAAAAGGCAATACTCGGGCCCGGATGGCACGACTTGAAGTACAGCGATTCCGCTATCTGCAAGACATCAACAACCTTCAATATTTCGATCCTAATTCCAACTCCTATATCTGCCTGACGGACAAAGATCGAGAGAAATTGGTCGAACTGTTTGAGTCAAAAAGCGCAGTTACGTTCCCCCAGATCAGAAAGACCCTCGGGCTTGATAGAAAAACAGATTTCAATCTCGACTATGGCACAAAAAAACTGAAAGGAAATATCACCTCAGTCGCCATCAGGGAGGCATGGGAAGGCTGGGATGATCTTAGCGAAGAAATGCAGCATGCCTTAGTTGAGGACTTGATAACGATCAACAAGAAATCGGTTTTGAAAAAACGCCTTATTACCCACTGGCAGATGGATGTCGCTGACGCCGTGAATCTGGCGATGCTCGAGTTTGAGCCCGAGCATTCAAACCTGTCGGTTAAGGCAATTAATAAATTGATGCCGCATCTAAGGAGTGGCCAAATCTATTCAGATGCGCGGGTCAGTGCTGGCTATGGTTATGAGAAAGACGATACCAAATCAACAGAAACACTTGGGCCACCCCCAGATATCCCTAACCCGATAGTGTCGAAAGGGCTTAGCGAGTTGCGCCGTGTCATTAATGCATTAATCAAGGAGTATGGCAAGCCAGATGTTATCCGCATAGAGATGGCACGTGACCTTGAGATGAACACTAAGCGTTATGCGCAATATTTAAAACAGCAAAAAGCAAATACCCTAGCAAACGATAAGGCCACTGAGGAATACCAACAGATCGGAAAAGCGAATTCGCACCTAGGCTTATCGGCCTATCCCAGTCACACCGACAAGATTAAGTACAGGCTGTGGGAAGACCAGAACCGTGTTTGTGCATACAGCAGCAGAACGATTAATTTGACAACGTTGTTTAGTGCGGACGTTGAGATTGATCACATTTTGCCCTTTAGTGAGTCTCTGGATGACTCCTACATGAACAAGGTAGTCTGTTTTGCGGCGGAGAATCGAGCTAAGGGCCAGCGTACCCCCATCGATGCGTTTTCCAGTGATGATGACAAATGGAGTGAGATCACGCAGGCAGTAGGACGCTGGAACAAGCGATTACAGTCAAAGCGGGCGCGGTTTTTTATGACCGCAGCGGATGTAATAGAGCGAGATTTTATCAGTTCTCAATTGAATGACACCCGCTATATATCAAGAGTCGCGAATGATTATCTCGCGACATTGGGTTGCGATATCTCGGTCAGTAAAGGAATAACCACTGCTTGGTTACGCTACCAGTGGAATTTGAACAGTTTACTGGGGACTACAAGCCTAAAAGAAAGGGCCGACCACCGGCACCACTTGATTGACGCGGCAGTTATCGCCTGTGTGGACCGCAATTTCTATAAGACCTTGGTCGGCCTAGCCAAAAATCTCGAAGCAACTGGTTCCGGCCTTACGATGAACGATCTTCATACTGATCCTCCTTGGATGGAATTCCGAGACCAACTGTGGGAGCAATTAGACGAAGTTATCGTGTCGCACGAACCGCAAAGAAAAATCATGGGCGCCCTGCACGAAGAAACTGGGGTGGGTTTCGTTGAAGGTAAGGGGAATGTCTACCGTCTACTACTTACCCCAGACTTTAAGGACAAGCAAGTCAGCAAGATCATTGACGATGCTGTCCGTGAGTGCGTGGAAAAACATTTAAGTAACCATGGCGGTGACCCAAAGGTTGCCTTTGACCCGAATAAAACCGTGTATCACAAGGATGGCAAGACACCTATTAAACGAGTACGGGTTCTCCAATCAAGGACCACCCTAAAGAAACTGCAGCAAGCAAAGTATGGGGTGAAAGATAAGCAAGGCAAGGTTTTCAAATGGCACGCCTACGGGAATATCCATCACGTAGAGATCATGCGCAACAAAAAGTCCGGGGAAGTGTCAGGGAAATTCATTACTGCTATGGAGGCCGCTCATCGGGCGCGCGGGGTCGGTCGCGCTAAACAACCAATAGTGCAAGAGGATCATGGGCCTGACTACGAATTCCTTATGGCGCTTTGTATTAATGACCTTGTCCGAGTGCCGACAGCAGGTGGCGATCGAATTTATCGCATCCAGAAATTGGATGCTGGACATAATGCGGTTGCCCTAAGACTACATACGTCATCAACCCTTACTAACGATGCAGAGACCTTACCAATTCGCGAATCTACCTTGAAGTCTTTAATGACGAAAAAGGTAACAAAATTGGAGGTAAACGCGATCGGGAAAATTATCTAATGATTAAGCGAACGATCGATGTGAGTGAAGCGGCCTATCTACGCTTGAAGAATCAACAACTATTGATAGAGCGTGACTCCGTTGTAGTCGGATCAGTGCCAATAGAGGATTTAGGTGTACTTATCCTCCAGCACTCGGCGATCGTAATTACACAAGCAGCAATTGTGGCGTGCCAAAAGAACAATGTTGCTGTTATTTTTTGTGATGAACGACATCTACCGTATTCCCTTCTTTTACCTTTAAGTGAAGGTCACACCCTGCACAATCGAATCCTTCAAGAACAGATATCAATCAGCGAGCCAACTAGAAAAAGGATATGGAAACGTATTGTTCAAGAAAAGATATCGCAACAAATTCTTACGTTGGAGCGATTTGGCGTAGAGTCGGCAGTGCTTAAACGAATGGTTCAGAAAGTTAAGACAGGAGACACTGGGAATCATGAGGCACAGGCAGCACAGCGATATTGGCCATTGCTGATGGGCAAGAAATTCCGCCGCGATCCAAACGGAGATGGCATTAACAGTATTCTAAACTATGGATACAGCATAATTCGCGGGTTGGTTGCACGTGCGTTAGTAGCCGGTGGACTGCATCCATCAATCGGTATACATCACCACAATCAATATAATAGTCTGGCCTTAGCCGATGACGTTATGGAGCCGTTTCGACCATGGATTGACTGGAAAGTACGGCTTTTAGCAGAAAGCCAAACACACGTTCAAATTGATCGAGATACCAAAACTGAAATACTCAGGCTCCTTGATGCTACCGTTTTATACAATAAGAAATCGATTCCATTTATGGTTGCTAGTCATCGGTTAATCGCAGACCTTAAAAGGGCGTGGAACGATAACACCAAGGCGCTAAGTTACCCACAAATTAAAGGATAACTTAGGCAATGGTGTTCGGTGGGCAACATACCATGTGGACTTTGGTTTTGTTTGATCTGCCGACCTATTCCAAGGAAGCAAGAAAGGACTACACTCGGTTTCGGAAGCAATTAATTAAGAATGGTTTCGCTATGATGCAGTACTCGGTGTACATGCGACACCATGCGAGTGGGGAAAATGCAAACGTCCATATAGAACGGGTGAAACGTGCACTTCCGCCAGACGGAGAGGTTAGACTACTTCAGATTACCGATAAGCAATTTGGAAAGATTCAGGTTTTCTATGGAAAAAGAAAAAAGCCGGTTGAAAAAGCACCGGCTCAACTGGAGTTTTTCTAACGCCGTCAACCAGCGAAACACTGCTGAATCAGCGAGTTATCTGCGGGCTAGTGTAACCAACCAAGGCCTACCCGCAAGTCACAACCTTCTCTGTCCGCGCGCTCCTTCTCTGTCCAGTGTAACCAACCAAGGC
>CAJWOI010000249.1 GCA_913044255.1 uncultured Alphaproteobacteria bacterium | reverse complement strand
CCGGTGCAAAAACATCGTAGGTAAGATCGTCTAGGCCACTCACCTGCCAAGACTCAACGTGTGTGGGAAACAATAAGATTGAACCCGCAACGTACCGTTCGTTGATGTTAAAACCATCCCCACCGTAGGAGCGAATTACCAACCGGTCCGAGGATAACGCCGGTGTAATATCCATTCTATTCCTAAATAGATGTGTTCGATCCCGTAAATTCGTCACTTTTTGGCGAATCAGATCGCCTAAGGTCCAGGAGAACCAGCGATGGCGCCGCGATAAAAATTGAAGAATAAGTGCCTACCAAAACGCCCCAAATCATCGCTAAACTAAAATCAGCGATTACAGCCCCGCCCAATGTATAAAGAGAGATTAGTGCCAACATAGTTGTAATTGACGTCATTAGAGTTCGCGACAATGTGTCGTTGATGCTTCGGTCTAGAAGAGCAACCAACGGAAGCTTTTTATATTTCCGTAAATTCTCGCGAACTCGATCGTACACCACCACAGTATCATTTAGCGAGTAACCAACAATCAATAAAATAGCGGCCACAGTCGCCAGATTAAACTCCAATCCCGTAAAAGCAAACATGCCAACAGTTAATATCACATCGTGCAGCAAAGCAGCCACCGCACCCAGACTAAACTGCCATTCAAATCGAAACCAGATGTACACCATCATCGCCAGCAAAGCAGAAACCACTGCCTTAATTCCAGCGGAGATCAATTCACTTCCTACCTTTGGCCCAACAAATTCCGTGCGCCGATAATCAAGGCCGTTTCCAAAATCCTCTTCTAAACGGGCCTTTACAAGGGAGACTGCTTCAAGCTGGGCCTTCTCATCGCCTTCCTGCCGTTCGACACGTATTAAAATATCATCCGGTGCACCAAACTCTTGCAGGGCTATTTCTCCCAACCCGAGCGTTCCCAAGCTGTCACGCATAGATGCAATCTGATCTACATCGGGTGTTTTGACCTCAATTAGAATCCCGCCCCGGAAATCTATTCCGTAGTTTAGGCCACGTACCAAAAATAGAACTACCGATAGAGAAATGAACGCAAAAGAACATATGAAAGCAACACGTCGCCATGACATGAACGGCAAACTAACGCTGTCGGGGACAAAACGAAATCTACGCATAGCTCTCAAATCGGCAATACTTGTGGTCGAACACGCTGTAGCCACAACACAATCAACATTCTTGTAAACATAATTGCGGTGAACATGGATGTTGCAATACCAATTGCAAGTGTGACAGCAAAACCGCGCACCGGTCCCGAGCCAAACTGAAAAAGAAGTATTGCCGCAATCAAGGTCGTAACATTCGCGTCTATAATCGTCCTGAATGCCTGCCGAAAGCCAATATCAACGGATGAAAATGCCGAACGGCCATTCCGTACTTCCTCACGTATCCGCTCAAAAATTAACACGTTGGCATCGACCGCCATGCCGATAGTAAGAACGATTCCGGCAATGCCAGGCAAGGTCAACGTCGCTTGCAAAACCGAAAGTAAACCAACAATCAACGACATATTCACGGCCAATGCAAGAACCGCAGCAACTCCAAACAAACCATAGGACATGATTATATACGCAACTACGAACACTAATCCCACCACAGAAGCAATTTTACCGGCTGCTATCGAGTCAGCCCCCAAACTAGGGCCAACCGTTCGCTCCTCAAGTATAGTAAGTGGCGCCGGCAATGCCCCCGCACGAAGCAGCAATGCCAAGTCTTGTGCTGACTGCACGGTGAAACGCCCCGATATAATACCGTTACCACCAGGGATGGGCTCTCGGATTACCGGCGCACTAATAACCTCGCCATCCAAAACAATCGCGAACCGCTTACCCACGTTCTCCTTTGTAAGAGCGCCAAATTTACGAGCACCTGCCGTATCAAAGCGAAGCGAAACTACCGGTAAATTATCCTGAAAGGTTGGTTGCGCATCAACCAGATTATCGCCACTGACTGATACCCTTTTGCGGATAACAATTGGAAGAGGTTCTTCTTGATTGGCCCTTCGGTCTCGCTCGTACAACAATTCTGAACCAGGTGGAACGCGTCCACGAAGCGCGTCATCTATTGGGGTTGCTTCGTCAACCATACGAAAATTCATCTTGGCGGTTTTCCCCAAAAGACGTTTGACCCTCTCCGGATCATCAACGCCGGGCAATTGAACCAAAATACGATCTTCTCCCTGCCGCTGGATCGTCGGCTCGCGGGTCCCGGTCTCGTCGATCCGACGACGCACAATCTCGATGGACTGGCTCAGAACCGCGATTTGCCGCTCCTGCCTCGCCGATTCACTTATTCCAATAGAGACAAAGCCATCGGCACTCACTTCAATGTCGTTGCTGGGATTAATTTCCACCAGCAGGGGACGTACAACATCAATTTGCGTTGTATCCCGCAGTTGAAGTTTCACACGTTCACCAGAACGACCAAGCCCGGTGTATCCAATCCCAGCACCACGCAATGCCACGCGCACTTCGTCAACAAGCGCTTCAAGTTGTTCAGCAACAACGGTGCCGATATCCACTTCTAGCAAAAGGTGAGAACCACCCTGAAGATCCAACCCCAGATTTATTTGTTCGTGGGGGAGCCAGCTGGGTAGCGAGTCTGCCGTGCTACGTGCCAGAAAATTAGGCATTGCGTAAACACTGCCCAATACTGCAATCACCAGTACCAAGGTGATTTTCCAACGTTCAAAAGTTAGCATCTCAAATCTTGCCCACGGAGGTCCGGATTAAGATTATTCGCCGCTCTTGCCAGACGCACCAACAGAATCATTGGCGCTATCCCGCGGAACTGGTTTCCCAGTTAGTTCGCTAATTGTGTGGCGAGCTGCCTTTACACGCACTCCATTCGCGATTTCAAGGATCACTGCTTCATCCTCTATTTTTGCCACAGTGGCGTATAATCCACCCCCAGTAATCACTTTATCACCCCGTTGCAAATTTCCCACCATATCCCGATGGGCTTTCATCTTTTTCTGTTGCGGTCGAATCAAAAGAAAATAAAAAACAACGAAAATTAACAGCAAAGGCGCAATTTGCACCAAAAAGCCGCTGCTGCCAGCGGCTCCGCCCCCCTGCGCATAAGCGCTGGCAATAAACATGGTTAATCATACTCCTAAGCGAGCCACGGAACGAAGCGACTATACCCATCGTCCGCCGCTTTGCAAATCTGGACAAACTGCGTCGCTCCGGCGGGTTTGACCAGAAACCGGTGTATGTTACGGTCTCGCCGATCTACACTCGTGATAGTTTTTCCTATGAAACAAGACCTTGATCTCCTTAAATTTGCCGACCGAATAGCCGCGTCATTGGAGCGCATCGCTCCTTCCGCGCGTTTGCCCATTACGTTGGACGGCTCGGATGCGTTCGTATGGCAAGCTGAAAACGGCGAGTTGAAGCCGGTAACTGACATAAATCGAATTGATTTAACGCTCCTAAAGGGAATAAGCAGAACCCGAGATATACTACTAAACAACACGTCGCGTTTCGCAGAAAAGCTTCCCTCCAACAACGCTCTCCTCTGGGGAGCGCGCGGCATGGGTAAAAGCTCCCTTGTCAAAGCAATCCACGCACAGATAAACCGTGGTAAATTTGGCGCACTAATTTTAGTAGAAATTCACAGAGAGGATATTTCCTCTCTGCCAGCTTTATTGGATCACCTGCGTACACACCCTCAGCAATTTATATTATTTTGCGACGACTTATCGTTTGACGAAGGTGAAAGCGACTACAAATCCCTCAAGGCCGTATTGGAAGGTGGATTAGAGGGAAGGCCAGACAACGTGATCTTCTACGCCACCTCCAACCGTCGGCACATGATGCCACGGGATATCATCGAAAACGATCAGTCGAATGAAATAAATCCATCGGACGCCGTGGATGAAAAGATATCACTCTCAGATCGTTTCGGTCTCTGGTTGGGATTTCACGCTTGTGATCAAACTACTTATCTCGACATGGTAGAGGGCTATGTTGCACACTACAGTCTACGTATCGATGCTAAAATCCTAAAAGCTGAAGCTATTGAATGGTCTATAACACGTGGGGCACGCTCGGGCCGGGTGGCTTGGCAATATATTCAGGATTTAGCTGGTCGACTTGGGAAAAAGTTGACGACCTGAGGCAATCTATTATTTCCAACTGAGATAGGCTCTAGGATCAACCGCTTTATCGCCCCGCCGCAACTCAAAGTGCGTCTGCGGCCTGTCGACATTTCCACTCTCACCCACCCGCGCGATTACCTCACCGCGCGCAACCACAGCGCCGAGGTCAACTAAAAGTTCGCTGTTATGAGCGTATGCTGTCACCCAGCCGCCACCGTGACGCACCAGTAACATGTTCCCGTATCCCCGTAGTTCGTTGCCAGCATAGGCCACCACGCCATTCTCTGCCGCACGAACCGGGCTTCCGGCCGGAGCCGAAATATTTATTCCATCATTTCTCAAATTCCCTGGTTTTGGACCGAACTCAGATATCAATTTACCACTCACTGGCCACAAAAATTTATCTCCTGCTCGCAATGGCGGCTCGCTTGTTGGCAAGACTTGATGAACACCAATTGCCGGTGGAGAAACTATCAAATTTCCAGATGGAGCATCGATTAGCGAATCAGATGCCTGTCCGTGTGACTGGTTAGACAGGGTACCTGAATTCGGAACGCACGATGGCGGTTTAGTCGGGGCCGGCAGGCGAACTCGTCGGCCAATTTTTATCAGATAGGGCGCCAACATTTTGTTGATTACGACAAA
>CAJWOI010000248.1 GCA_913044255.1 uncultured Alphaproteobacteria bacterium | reverse complement strand
ATCCTGTCGATGGTCGTTTTGGGCCAAAGGAGTAGCAAGTCGAACCTGCTCGGTGAGCGTCCCTTCGTCACTTGGGATGCCGAGTAGGCATTTCAATGCGGGATATAGAAATACTAAGGCACAAACTAGAGCCGATACCGGATTTCCAGGGAGGCATAGTACAGGAATGCCGTTCAAGTCCCCAAACATAACTGGCTTTCCCGGTCGCATTGCCACTTTTGAAAAATTCACTTTTAGTCCCGCACCGTGTAGTGCCTCATGCACTAAATCGTGATCCCCCACAGACACGCCGCCCGTAGTGATTAACAGGTCTGTTCCTCGTGCTCCATTGGCCATTTGAAGTAAGGCGTCTGTCTTATCTGGAGAAATCCCGAGGTCAACCGCGAAACCTCCACATACTTCGATAAAGGCCTGAAGGGCAATAGCATTGGAGCTAACTATTTGATTCGGTCCGATGGGGTCTCCGGGACGAACAATTTCATCTCCGGTAGCGAGGATAGAGATCCGCGGTTTGCGACAGACTGGGAGCCAAGGGAAATTCATGGCAGCTGCCAACGCGATATCACGGGCGGAGAGGACGCGACCAGCGCGCAGACCGATTTCTCCTTCGTTGAAGTCAAGCCCAGCTTTCCTGATGTATTGGCCTGCTCTTGCGCTTTCCTTAACTGATATTAATTCGCCATTAGGTACCGTGTTCTCCTGGATTACCACAGTATCTGCGCCCTTTGGTAACGGCCCACCTGTGAAAATCCTAACCGTCTCATTTTGCCCCACCGTGCCACTAAAGGAGCCACCGGCCGGAGATTCCCCGATCATTTTTAATGTTTTGGGAATGTTACTCAAATCTGAGCTACGTGCAGCATAGCCATCCATGGCCGAGATATCGGCGGGGGGTTGTGTGCGTCGAGCTTGGATATCCTGGGCTAAAACGCGACCAAGGGCCTCAGTGATGGCGACATCCTCGTGCGGAAGAGTTTTAAGCGAGCTCAAAATTCGTTGGCGAGCATCTTCGACTGAAATCATCGCTCAGCTGCTTCGAAAGTGCCTGACTTCCCACCAGACTTGTACAGTAATCGCACGTCGGTAATGGTCATTTTGCGATCCACGCTTTTGCACATGTCATATACAGTGAGCGCTGCCACTGATGCAGCTGTCAGTGCTTCCATTTCCACTCCGGTGCGACCAGATACCGAGCACATGGCGGTAATGATGAGGGCTGTATCCGATGAGTCGCAATCAGCCTCCACTTTCACCGAGGTTATTTCAAGCGGATGGCAAAGAGGAATTAAATCGCCTGTACGCTTTGCGGCCATGATCCCCGCGATACGTGCAATACCGAGCACGTCTCCTTTATGATGGGTACCATCTTTAATCATCCGCAGCGTTTCCGCTGCCATGATCACGGTTGCTCCTGCACGTGCCACGCGTTCAGTGATAGGCTTGTTGCCAACATCGACCATGATCGCTTTACCATCCGAGTCAAAATGAGTGAACTCACCCATACCTAAGCAGTCCCCCGCAAATTTATATCGTCTGGGGGAGACGTACCCAACAGAGAACGGGTAGCCATGACAATATCGCGCTTGCGCATCAAAGATTCTCCTACCAAGAAGCGATGCACACCAACTCGTTTCATCCGCTTAATATCCTCGTGAGTGTGGATTCCACTCTCGCACACGATTGTCCAGCTATCAGGAATTTCTGGTGCTAACTCCTCTGTTTTCGTAAGATTTACGTCTAATGTCTTGAGATTTCTGTTATTTATTCCGATCAGTGCTGGCGGCATGATTAAAGCCCGTGCAAGCTCCGCCTTATCATGAACTTCAATCAATGAGTCCATCCCGAATTCCATAGCGCAGGCTGCTAACTCTCCTGCCTGGTTGTCCGTGAGGGCGCTCATAATGAGCAAGATACAATCCGCCCCTATCGATCGCGATTCGATAATTTGATATGTATCAAGGATGAAATCTTTACGTAGCACAGGTATCTTAACAGCATTTCGTGCCGCCACCAGATCGCTGTTATTCCCTTGAAAATATGCTTTGTCAGTAAGAACTGAAAGACAAGCTGCCCCGCCTTTTTCATAATCATATGCCAAAACAGATGGTGCAAAGTTATTTCGTATTAAGCCTTTACTGGGTGAGGCTTTTTTTATTTCTGCGATTAATCCTGTTCCAGTAACTCGGACTGATCTATCAAGTGCTTTGGAAAAACTCCGCGGACGCGTTGCACTCTTTGCATCAAGGATTAAACTTGATTCGGGTCGGTTGGCTTTTGCGGAAGCAATCCACTCAAGTTTGTCTTTGCAAATTTTTGCTAAGATATCTGACATTACGCTGCCGGTACACGATTTGTGATTTTGACTAGGTCATTAAGCGTATTTTTTGCTTTGCCTGACTCTATCGCCTCGGTTGCCATAGAGGCACCGTCAGACAAACTTGTGGCCTTGCCGGCAACAATCAATGCGGCCGCACTATTCATAATAACGATATCTCGGTAGGGTCCAGTTTTTCCGTTCAAAAGTTCCAGAATCTTCTGCGCATTGAGCTGGGGATCGCCACCGATAAGGTCTTCGATCCGAGAACGTGGCAAATTTGCATCCTCCGGTGTAACTTCAAATGCCGAAACAGCCCCATCCTTGAAGGCAGCAACTCTTGATGGCCCCGTGATGGTTAACTCGTCCATCCCGTCGAGACCATGCACCACCCAGACATGGGTCGAGCCAAGTTTACCAAGAACTTCTGCCAGCGGCACGCACCACGCGCTATCGAATACTCCAATCAGTTGGCGTTTCGCACCGGCTGGATTGGATAGTGGACCCAGCAAGTTGAAGATCGTTCGAGTGCCAATTTCGATTCGGCTAGGAGCGACGTGGCGCATTGCACCATGATGGCGCGGGGCCATCAAAAAACCAATCCCAATTGACCATAAGCATTCCTGAATCAGTTCCATACTGGCTTCGATATTTACTCCGAGAGTTTTCAGCACGTCAGCTGAGCCAGATTTAGAAGATATTGCTCGGTTACCGTGCTTGGCTACTGGCACACCACAGGCTGCGGCTACCAATGCGGCACACGTTGAAATATTGAATGTTCCGATACCGTCTCCCCCGGTTCCCGCGGTGTCAATAGCATCCGGAGGAGCTTCTATCATTGTCGCTTTACTGCGCATTGCGCCGACCGCGCCAGCAATTTCGTCGACTGTCTCTCCACGAACTCTCATCCCCATTAAAAGAGCTCCGATCTGAGTTGGAGTGGATTGGCCTGCCATAACGATTTCAAATGCCCTTTTAGATTCGACCTCAGTGAGACTCGCGCCTGTCGCAAGTTTAGATAGCAACTCCGGAAGTTCTGGCATTCGTCAACCTAGATCTCTAACTGTGGGAAAGTCTTAAAAAATTAGCTAATAGAGCATGTCCATTTTCGGATGCAATGCTCTCGGGATGAAATTGCACTCCAAAAATGGGATGTTCTTTGTGGCGCACTCCCATTATTATCTCATCCTCTGTTCTTGCCGTAATTTCCAGACAAGCTGGCATGCTATTGCTCTGAACAATCAAGGAATGGTAGCGCGTGGCGGCAAAAGGAGACGCAATTCCATGGAATATATCCAATCCGTTGTGGCAAATATTGCTAAGTTTACCATGCATGGGGGTGGCCGCTCGCCTGATATTAGCACCGAAAGCCTGACCGATGGATTGGTGGCCAAGACATACCCCCAATATTGGGACTTTCGTGGCGGCTTTACGCACTAGTTCGACGCAGATTCCTGCTCGGTCGGGGTCACACGGCCCTGGCGACAGCACGATTCCATCTGGCGAAAGTGCCAATACTTGTTCAGGAGTAATCTTGTCGTTTCGATATACTTCGACTTCTGCCCCGAGTTCTCCAAGAAAGTGGAGTAAATTGTAGGTAAAGCTGTCGTAGTTATCTATCAAAATATACATTTTGGTGATTATGGAAGTTTGGTTTTATTAGAATCAATTAATATACCCTAAAAATATCATATTACTTGATAAATTGCTTTTCATGCAGGTAATTGATGTAGAGAATAACTAGTCAAGGCAAGGTCTAGGAGGTGATAATACTGTACATCATACTTAGCGCAGTTTTTCCGAAGTCACTTAAAACAGTTGATAGTACTTTTTATAAAAACAAAGGAGTGGACTTAAGTTTAGCTGCTCACCTCACGTTCGATTCTCAACCTAAATCAAGATAATGTGGAGATTTTTAAGGGTAAAAATTAATAGAGCCGCTTGAGCGGAATGAAAGTTAGCTCAAGCAGACTTTTTGCCTTGTTTCGAAATTGGGAGCACATATTTTTTTGAATTTATATCTACTAAATCCCTAACCCAGCTACGTAAGAAACGTTGAACGGATACGCCCACTGTGAACAAAGACAAATGTGCGATTGTATCAATTGTTATCGATGATCTGGGTATGCAAGAAGCTCTCACAGCGAGGGCAACAAAGTTGGACGAATCGATCACCTTAGCCTTTTTGCCATATGCTCCCAACGTGTTTTCACAAGCAACGCTGGCTGCTTCATTAGGGCATGAGGTTTTGCTGCATATGCCTATGGAACCTCTAAACCGTTCAACAGACCCTGGTCCTAATGCTTTGTTTATAGATCTAGATTTGAAAGAAATGCTCCGCCGTATACGTTGGGCGTTCGACCGGATTCCTCATGCGATTGGACTGAACAATCACATGGGAAGTAAATTCCCGGCCGACGAAAACTCAATGGCCACCGTGATTGGAGAAATGA